>NZ_PKFQ01000002.1 GCF_002939475.1 Streptomyces cinnamoneus
CGGGTGAGCGGATGTATCGCACGGGGGACCGGGTGCGGTGGACTGCGGACGGGCAGTTGGTGTTTGCCGGTCGGGTTGATGACCAGGTCAAGATCCGTGGCTTCCGCGTCGAACCCGGCGAGATCGAGAGCGTCATCGCGGCCCACCCCCGCGTGGCCCAGGCGGCGGTCACGGTCCGCGAGGACACCCCCGGCGACAAGCGCCTGGCCGCCTACCTCGTGCCCGCGGATCACGGCACCGACGACCTCGCCGACGTCGTACGCCGGTACGTCGCCGACCGGTTGCCCTCGTACATGATGCCCGCCGCGATCACGCTCCTGGACGCCCTGCCGCTGACCGCCAACAGCAAGCTCGACCGCGCTGCGCTGCCAGCACCGGACTCCGCAGCGACCGCCCCGGGCACCACGGGCCGCGCCCCCGCCAACGCTCAGGAAGAGCTGCTGTGCGAGGCGTTCGCCGAGGTGCTCGGTCTGCCGGTCGTGGGTGTCGACGACGACTTCTTCTCTCTCGGTGGGCATTCGCTGCTGGCCGTCTCGCTGGTGGAGTGGCTGCGGGCCCGTGGTGTATCGGTGTCGGTGCGTGCTCTGTTCGCGACGCCGACGCCGGCCGGGTTGGCGGCGGTGGCCGGGCCCGGGCAGGTCGTGGTGCCGCCGAACCGCATCCCCATCGGGACGAGCGAGGTCACACCGGAGATGCTGCCGCTGGTGGACCTGACCGAGGCGGAGCTCGCGACCGTGACCGTGTCCGTACCGGGCGGCGCGGCCAACGTGGCCGACGTCTACCCCCTGGCCCCGCTCCAGGAAGGCATCTTCTTCCATCACCTCATGGCCGACCAGGACAGCGGCGACGTGTACGTCCTGCCGTTCGTCCTGGCCTTTGACACGCGTGAGCGGCTGGACGGTTTCCTCACGGCACTCCAGTGGGTGGTGGACCGCCACGACATCTACCGCACCGCCATTGTGTGGGAGGGACTGCGCGAGCCCGTCCAGGTCGTGGCCCGGCACGTGGACCTGCCGGTGACGGAGGTCGCCCTCGACAGCGCCGACGACGCCGCCGGCCAACTGATGTCCCGCGCCGGGTCCTGGATGGCTCTCGACCGCGCTCCGCTGCTGACGGCGCACACCGCTGCCGAGCCGGGCACCGGCCGGTGGCTGGCGCTGGTCCGTATCCATCATCTGGTGCAGGACCACACCGCGCTCGACGTGCTGCTGGGGGAGCTGCGCGCCTTCCTGGCCGGCGACAGCGACGAGCTGCCCGCCCCCCTGCCCTTCCGCGAGTTCGTCGCGCAGGCCCGCTTCGGAACGACGGAGCAGGAGCACGAGCGGTACTTCGCCGCACTGCTGGGGGACGTGACCGGGACCACCGCCCCCTACGGCCTGCTCGACGTGCACGGCGCCGGGTCCGCGGTCGCGCGGGACCGGCTGGACGTGGACGAAGCCCTGGCCGGGAGGGTGCGGGAGGTGGCGCGGTCGCTGGGAGTCAGTCCGGCGACCGTCTTCCATCTGGCGTGGGCGCGTGTCCTGGCGGCCGTGTCGGAGCGCGACGACGTGGTGTTCGGCACGGTGCTGTTCGGCCGGATGAACGCGGGCGCAGGCGCCGACCGCGTCCCCGGCCTGTTCATCAACACCCTGCCGGTGCGGGTCCCCGTGAAGGGACGGAGCGTGGGCGAGGCGCTGGCCGGCATGCGCGGCCAGCTCGCCGACCTGTTGGTGCACGAGCACGCTCCCCTCGCCGCGGCCCAGCGGGCCGCCGGGATACCCGGGAACGGGGCCCTCTTCACCTCACTGCTCAACTACCGCCACTCCCGGCCGTCGTCCCAGCAGGCCGGCTCGGCGATCGAAGGGGTCGCGACCCTCTTCGACCGCGAGGGCAACAACTTCCCCCTCACCGTGTCCGTCGACGACGACGGAGCCGGCTTCGCCCTGACCGTCGACGCGGTGGCGCCGGTGGACGCCGGCCAGGTCTGCGGGCTGGTGCACACCGCTTTGGCGAACCTCGTGACCGCGCTGGCAGAGGCGCCCGACACGAGGCTCGCCGCGGTGGACGTCCTGGACGCGCCGCTGCGCCGCCGGCTGACCGACGGTGCCGCTCCCGTCGGCGGCCCGGCGACGGCCGCACCGCGGGCGTACGTGCTCGACGGTTTCCTCTCGCCGGTGCCGTACGGCGCGGTCGGTGAGCTGTACGTGGCGGAGCCCGCCCCCGGTCCGGACGCACGGCCCGGACCCGCCGGCCAGGACGAGCCGGCCGAGGCCGACCTCGTCGCCTGCCCGTTCGGGCCGGCCGGGCGTCGCATGCACCGCACCGGGGAGCGGGCACGCTGGACGCCCGACGGCGTGCTGGAACGCCTCGGCGCCCCGGGCGAGGCCGCCCCCGAAGGCCGGCCTGACGGTGCCGACGCCACGGCCGCCGACCGTGCGCCGGCCGACGACCTCGAGTCCCTGCTGTGCGCCGAGTTCGCCCACATGCTGGGGCGCGACAGCGTCGGCGTGCACGACAACTACTTCCTGCTCGGTGGGCACTCGCTCCTGGCGACGCGGCTCATCAGCCGGCTGCGGTCCGTCCTCGGTGCGGAAGTACCGCTGCGCGCGCTGTTCGAGCACCCCACCCCGGCGGGCCTCGCCGGCCACCTGGCCCGCACCGGCCTCGTACGGACCGCACCGCGCCGGGCCCCGCTGCGCGCCGGGAAGCGCCCCGAGCGTCTCCCGCTGTCGTTCGCACAGCAGCGGCTCTGGTTCATGGGCCAGCTGGACGGCTCGAGCGCCACCTACACCAACACCACCGCTCTCCGGCTCACCGGCCCGCTGAACAGGGAGGCCCTCGCCGCGGCCGTACGGGACGTGGTCGGCCGCCACGAGGTGCTGCGCACCGTGCTGCCGCTCAGCGACGGCACCGGGCACGAGCCCGGCACCGGGCACGACGGGGAGCCCTTCCAGCTGATCCTGCCGGCCGACGAGACGGACGTCGCCATGCCGGTGATCGAGATCGCGCCGGCGGACCTTGCCGGGCAGACGGCCCGTACGACGGGCCACACCTTCGACCTCGCCACGGAGATCCCGATCCGGACGTGGCTGTTCGCCCTCGCCCCCGACCACCACGTGTTCGTCCTGGCCGTCCACCACGGCGCGACCGACGGGTGGTCGACGGGAGTGCTGGCCAGGGACTTGTCGGTGGCGTACACCGCCCGTCTGGACGGGCACGCGCCGCAATGGCCGCCCCTGCCCGTGCAGTACGCGGACTACGCGCTCTGGCAGCGCGACCTGCTCGGCGACCCCCGAGATCCGGACAGTGTGCTGTCCCAGCAGCTGGCCTACTGGCAGGACGCGCTGGCTGGAGCGCCCGAGGAGATCGCTCTGCCGGCCGACCGCCCTCGTCCCTCCGTCGCGACCCACCGCGGGGACGAGGTGGCCGTCGACATCGGCGCGGACCTCCACCGCCGCATCGTGGCGCTGGCCCAGGCGGAGAACGTCACCGTCTTCATGGTGATGCAGGCGGCGCTCGCCGCGCTGCTCAGCAAACTGGGGGCGGGCGACGACATCCCGATCGGCAGCCCCCTCGCCGGCCGGATGGACGACGCCCTCGACGACCTGGTCGGCTTCTTCGTCAACATGCTGGTCCTGCGCACCGACCTGTCGGGAGACCCGGGGTTCCGTGAACTGCTGCGGCGTGTGCGCGGCACGGACCTGGCCGCGTTCGCGCACCAGGACGTGCCGTTCGAACACGTCGTGGAGACGCTCGCCCCCGAGCGGTCCGTCGCGCGGCACCCCCTCTTCCAGGTGACCCTCGCCGTCCAGAACACCCCGGACAGCGCGCTGCGACTGCCCGGACTCGCGGTACGCGCCGAGCCCCTCGAAGAGGGGACCACCAGGTACGACCTGACGCTCAACCTCGCCGAGAGCACGGACGCCGACGGGGCGCCCGCCGGAATGGGCGGCGTGCTCCAGTTCGCCACCGATCTGTTCGACCGACCGACGGTCCAGGCGCTGGCCGACCGGCTGCTGCACCTGCTGGAAAGCGTCGTCGCCGACCCCGAGCGCCCTCTGAGCCGCGTGGACGCGATGACGCCACAAGAACGACGCACCGTGCTGGACTGGAGCACCGGCCCTGAGCGGACGATCGAGGCCACGACCCTGCCGGAGCTCTTCGCCGACCAGGTGCGTCGTTCACCCTCGGCCGTGGCCGTGCGCTCCGGAGACACGGTCCTCACCTACAGCCAGCTGGACGCCCGCGCCGACCGGCTCGCGCAGCGGCTCGCACGCCGGGGCGCGGGACCGGAGAAGCTGGTGGCCGTCGTGCTGCCCCAGTCGGTCGAGCTGGCCGTGACACTGCTGGCGGTGACGAAGACGGGAGCCGCGTTCCTCCCCGTGGATCCCGCCTATCCGGCCGACCGCGTCCGGTTCGTGTTCGACGACGCACGGCCGGTCCTCGTGGTCGTCTCGGGCGACACGGCGGAGCGCGCGCCGGTCGACCCGGAACTGCTGTTCCTGCTCGACGACCAGGAGACGGACGACGGCGCGCAGTGCACCCTCACGCCGCCCTCCCCGGCGAACGCCGCCTATGTGATCTATACGTCGGGGTCGACGGGTCGGCCTAAGGGTGTGGTGGTGTCGCATGGGGGTGTGCCGGGTTTGGCGGTGGCGCAGGGGGATGCGTTTGGGGTGGGTGTGGGGTGTCGGGTGGTGTTGTTGGCGTCGCCGGGGTTTGACGCGTCGGTGATGGAGTTGGTGATGGCGTTGGGGTCGGGGGCTGTGTTGGTGGTGCCGGAGGGGGGTGGTGGTTTGGCGGGTGAGGAGTTGGCGGGTGTGTTGGTGGGTGAGGGGGTGACGCATGGGTTGATTCCGCCGAGTGTGTTGGCGACGGTTCCGGTGCCGGTGGGGGATGTGCTGGAGACGTTGGTGGTGGGGGCGGAGGTGTGTTCTGCGGGGTTGGCGTCTCGGTGGTCGGTGGGGCGTCGGTTGGTGAATGCGTATGGTCCGACCGAGGTGACGGTGTTGTGCACGTTGAGTGATGCGGTGGTGGGGGGTGAGGTGCCGCCGATCGGCCGTCCGATCGTCAACACCCGCGTCTACGTCCTCGACGACACCCTCCGCCCGGTACCCCCCGGAGTGGTCGGCGAGGTCTACGTCGCCGGGCCGGGAGTGGCACGCGGCTACCTCGGCCGCCCGGCGCACACCGCCCAGCGGTTCGTGGCGGACCCCCTCGAGCCGGGCGGGCGGATGTACCGCACGGGGGACCGGGCGCGGTGGCGTGCGGACGGGCAGCTCGACTTCGCGGGGCGTGCGGACGACCAGGTGAAGATCCGGGGGTTCCGGATCGAGCCGGGCGAGGTGGAGGCGGTGCTCGCCGCCCACCCGGGCGTCGCCCAGGCCGCGGTCCTCGTGCGCGAGGACGTACCGGGCGACAAACGCCTGGTCGCCTACCTGGTCCCGTCCCGACAGGACCCCGACGACCTCGTCGACACCGTGCGCGCCCACACTGCCGAGCGGCTGCCGCGGTACATGCTCCCCGCCGCGTTCACGGTCCTCGACACCCTTCCCCTGACGGTCAACGGCAAGCTCGACCACCGGGCACTGCCGGCTCCCGACTACGGCGCCGCCGCGACGAGCACGGGGCGCGCCCCGGCCACACCCGAGGAAGAACTCGTCTGCGGCGTCTACGCGGACACCCTCGGACTGCCGAAGGTCGGAGCCGACGACGACTTCTTCGCCCTGGGCGGCCACTCGCTGCTCGCCACCCGGTTGCTCAGCCGCCTGAGGGCACTGGCGGGCATCGACGTCTCCCTGCGCGTCCTCTTCGAGAACCCCACCTGCTCCGCCCTCGCGGCCTGGATCGCGGCACAGGCCGGCGGGCGCAAGACGACGAAACGAAACCGGCCGACGCTGCGGCCCATGCGTAACCAAGAGGAGTTCTGATGATCCCGTTGTCGTTCGCGCAGCGCCGGTTGTGGTTCCTCGGGCAGTTGGAGGGGCCGAGCGCCACCTACAACATCCCCCTCGTCCTGCGCCTGTCCGGTGAGCTGGACCGGGACGCGCTGGCCGCGGCCCTAGGGGACGTCGTCGCCCGCCACGAGGTCCTGCGCACCATCTTCCCGATGGCAGACGGCGAGCCGCACCAGCGGGTGCTGCCGGTCGAGGAGGCCGGGTTCGAGCTGTCGGTCACCGAGGTGGCGGCCGAGGAACTCGCGGACGCGGTCCGGCGCGCAACCGAGTACGCCTTCGACTTCGCCGTGGAGATCCCCGTGCGGGCGTGGCTGTTCGCGGTCGCGCCGGACGAGCACGTCCTGGTGCTGCTCCTGCACCACATCGCCGGCGACGGCTGGTCGGTGGGCCCGCTGGCGCGGGACGTGTCGGTGGCGTACACCGCCCGGCGCTCCGGTGACGAGCCCCGGTGGTCGCCGTTACCGGTGCAGTACGCGGACTACGCGCTCTGGCAGCGCGAGCTGCTCGGCGACGAGACCGACCCGGACAGCGTGCTCTCCGAACAGGTCGCCTACTGGCGCCGGACCCTCGCCGGCGCGCCGCAGGAGCTGGAGCTCCCCTTCGACCGTCCGCGCCCCACCCAGGCCTCGTACCAGGGACACGCGGTCGGCCTGTCCCTCTCCGCCGACACCCACCGACGGCTGGCCGAGCTGGCCCGCGAGCACGGGGCGACGCTGTTCATGGTGCTGCACGCCGGAATGGCGGCGTTGCTCTCCCGCCTCGGCGCCGGCACGGACATCCCCATCGGCTCGGTGATCGCCGGACGCACCGACGAGGCCCTGGACGAGCTGGTCGGCTGCTTCGTCAACACCGTGGTGATCCGCTCGGACCTGTCCGGCGACCCCACCTTCACCGAGATCCTCTCGCGGGTGCGCGAGACCGCGCTCGACGCGTTCGGACACCAGGACGTGCCGTTCGAGAAACTGGTCGAGGACCTGGCGCCGGCCCGCTCGCTGGCCCGGCACCCGCTGTTCCAGGTCATGGTCACGGCCCAGAGCGCCGACCTGGTGTCCGGGACCGGCGGTGGCTCCGCCCTCCTGCTGCCCGGACTGCGGGCCGAGATGCTGCCCCGGGTCCACGACATGGGCGAGTTCGACCTCGACCTCGGACTCGCCGAGGCCTTCGACGAAGAGGGCCGGCCGGCCGGGCTCCAGGGCATGCTCATCGGGGCGGCGGACCTGTTCACCGCCGACACGGTCGAGCGCTTGGCCGGCTGGGTGGTCCGTGTCCTGGAGACGATGGCCGAAGCCCCCCGGACCCGGCTGAGCGCGGTGGGGGTTCTGAGCGAGGCCGAGCGCCGGCGGGTGCTGGTGGAGTGGAACGACAGCGCGCGGGAAGCCCCGGCGGTGACCGTCCCGGAACTGTTCGCCGCGCAGGTGGCGCGGACGCCGGGTGCGGTTGCGGTGGTGTGTGGTGGTCGTGAGGTGTCGTATGGGGAGTTGGACGAGCGGGCGAATCGTTTGGCCCGGGTGTTGATCGGTCGTGGGGTGGGGCCGGAGTCGGTTGTTGGTGTGGTGTTGGGTCGTTCGCCTGAGTTGTTGGTGGCGATTTTGGCGGTGCTCAAGGCTGGTGGGGCGTATCTGAGTGTGGATGCCGGGTTGCCGGTGGAGCGGGTCGGGTTCGTGCTGGGGGACGCGGCGCCGGTGGTGGTGCTCACCGACCAGGCGTCGGCTGGGGTCGTTCGTGCGGGTGGGGCCGTGCCGGTGGTGGTGATGGACGACCCCGGGGTGAGTGGCGAGTTGCTGGGGTTGTCGGGGGCGCCGGTTGGGCATGAGGACCGGCTTGGTGTGCTGTCGGCCGGCCATCCGGCGTATGTGCTGTACACCTCCGGGTCGACGGGCCGGCCCAAGGGCGTGGTGATCTCGCACGGCGGGTTCGCGAACCTGTCGCTGAGCCACGACCGGTTCGGTGTGGGACCGGGATGCCGGGTCGCGCAGTTCGCCTCGGCGGGCTTCGACATGTTCTGCGAGGAGTGGCTGCTGGCACTGCTGTCGGGGTCCGCTCTGGTCGTCGTGCCACCCGACCAGCGGGTGGGAGCGGACTTCGCGCGGTTCCTGCGGGAGCAGGGGGTCACGCACGCGACCTTGCCGCCGTCGGTGGTGGCCACGATTCCGGAAGGCGGCCTGGATCCGGCGTTCGTTCTGGACGTGGGTGGTGAGGCCTGCACGCCGGAGCTCGTACAGCGCTGGACGGCCGACGGCCGGACGATGTTCAACAGCTACGGACCGACGGAGACGACCGTCAACACCGCTGTCTGGCAGTGCCGCTCGGACGCCGTGACGGATGGCGGCGCCGTGCCGGTCGGCCGGCCGATCGCGAACACGCGCGTGTACGTGCTGGACGACTCGCTGCATCCGGTTCCGCCGGGCGTGATGGGTGACCTGTACGCGACGGGGACCGGCCTGGCGCGGGGATACCTCGGCCGTCCGGGGTTGACGGGTGAGCGGTTCGTGGCCTGCCCGTTCGAGCCCGGACAGCGGATGTACCGCACCGGCGACCGGGTGCGCTGGTCCCCCGACGGGGACCTGGTGTTCGCGGGGCGTGCGGACGACCAGGTGAAGATCCGTGGCTTCCGCATCGAGCCGGGCGAGGTCGAAGCCGTGCTCGGCGCCCACCCGGGCGTCGATCAGGCGGCGGTCGTGGTGCGCGAGGACGTCCCAGGCGAGAAGCGGCTGGTCGGTTACGTGGTGCCGGCGGGTGCCGGCATCGGTGACCTGGGTGAGTCGGCGCGTGGTCTCGCGGCGGAGCGGTTGCCGTCCTACATGGTGCCGTCCGCGGTGATGGTGCTTGACGCCCTGCCGTTGACGGTGAACGGCAAGCTCGACCGAAAGGCCCTGCCGGCACCGGACTTCACGGGAGCCGTGGGCCCCGGACGCCCCCCGGCCAACCCGCGGGAAGAGCTGCTGTGCCGGGCGTTCGCCGAGGTGCTGAGCGTGCCCGCGGTCGGCGTGGAGGACGACTTCTTCGCGCTCGGCGGGCACTCGCTCCTGGTGGTCTCACTGGTCGAGTGGCTGCGTGAGCGAGGCGTGTCGGTGTCGGTGCGTGCGCTGTTCGCGACGCCGACGCCGGCCGGGTTGGCGGCGGTGGCCGGGCCCGGGCAGGTCGTGGTGCCGCCGAACCGCATCCCCATCGGGACGAGCGAGATCACGCCGGAGATGCTGCCGCTGGTGGAGCTGACCGAGGCGGAGATCGCACGGGTCGTGGCCGCGGTGCCGGGCGGCGCCGCGAACGTCGCCGACGTCTATCCGCTGGCCCCCCTGCAAGAGGGCATGTTCTTCCACCACCTCATGTCCGACCGGGAAGGGGGAGACGTCTACGCCACCCCGACCGTGGTGGAGTTCGCGACCCGTGAACGCCTGGACGAGTTCGTCGCGGCCCTGCGCTGGGTGGTGGACCGCCACGACATCTACCGCACGGCGATCCTGTGGGAAGGGCTGCGCGAGCCGGTCCAGGTGGTGGTCCGGGAGGCGGAGCTTCCGGTGGAGGAAGTCGTCCTGGACGCGGACGGCGGGGACCCTGCCGAGCAACTGCAGGCGGCGGACGGCTCGCGGATGGACCTCGGCCGCGCGCCCCTGATGACCGTCCGCGTCGCGGCCGAGCCGGGCACCGCCGAGGGCCGGTGGCTGGCGCTGGTGCGCATCCACCACCTGGTGCAGGACCACACGGCCCTGGACGTGCTGCTGGGAGAGCTGCGCGCCTTCCTCTCCGGTACGACCGACGAGCTGCCGGAGCCGCTGCCGTTCCGCGAGTTCGTCGCCCAGGCACGGCTGGGGGTCGCCCCCGCCGCCCACGAGCGCTACTTCGCCGGACTGCTGGGGGACGTCGAGGAGACGACGGCGCCGTTCGGCCTGTTCGACGTGCACAGCGACGGAAGCGAGGTCACGCAGGCCCACCTGCCGGTGGAGGATGCGCTTGCCGGGCGGTTGCGGGAGGTGGCGCGGTCGTTGGGGGTGAGTCCGGCGACGGTGTTCCATCTGGCGTGGGCGCGGGTGCTGGCGACGGTTTCGGGCCGTGACGACGTGGTGTTCGGGACGGTGTTGTTCGGGCGGATGAACGCGGGGGCGGGTGCCGACCGCGTCCCCGGTCTGTTCATCAACACCCTGCCCGTACGGGTCCGCGTGAAGGGGCAGAGTGTCGGGGAGGCCCTGGCGGGGATGCGGGGGCAGCTCGCCGATCTGATGGTGCACGAGCACGCCCCGCTGACCGTGGCCCAGAGCGCCAGCGGCCTGCCCGGCGGCACCCCGCTGTTCACCTCGCTCTTCAACTACCGGCACAACCAGGACGCCCCCCGGGAACAGAGCACAGCCCTGCGCGGCATGAGCGTCCTGTCCTACCGCGACCTCAGCAACTACCCGCTCACCGTCTCCATCGACGTCGGTGAGACCGACTTCGCCATCACCGTCGACGCCACGACTCCGGCCGACCCCCGCCACGTGTGCACCCTGCTGCACACCGCCCTCGGCAACCTCGTCACGGCTCTGGAGGAGGACGGCGTCACGCCGCTTGCGGCGGTGGACGTGCTGGATGCCGCCACCGTGAGGCGACTGGTCGAAGAGTGGAGCACGCGCGCGTGGCCCACGCCACGGAGGCGGGACGACGCGGCCGCCACGACGGGCACGCGCGCGTTCGTGCTCGACGAGACCCTGCGTCCCGTGCCCGTCGGGGTGGTCGGGGACCTGTACGTGACGGCCCGGCGCGGAACCACCGCCCTCCCGTGCCCCTTCGCGGCAGATCCGGACGAGCGGATGTACCGCACCGGGGACCGGGTGCGCTGGACTGCGGACGGGCGGCTGGAACACCTCGGGCGCGCCGGCGAGCAGCTCCGCCTCGGTGGGTTCCGGGTGGAGCCCGGCGAGATCGAGGCCGTGCTCGCCGCCCACCCCCGGGTGGCCCGCGCGGCCGTGGCCGTCCGCGAGGACGCCGCCGGTGGCGAACGCCTGGTCGCCTACCTCGAGGCCGCCGGCCAGGGCGCGCACACGGACGGCGGCGGCCTGGCCGACGCCCTGCGCGGATACGCGGTGGGGCGTCTGCCGCAGCACCTCCAGCCCGCCGACATCGTGCTGATCGACGCGCTGCCGTCGACGACGGACGGACACCTGGACCGCGCGGCGCTGCCCGCCCTCGACCACGCGACCGCCGCCCGGCCCGCCGGCCGGGCACCCGCCAACGCGGTGGAGGAGATCCTCTGCGCCGAGTTCGCCACCGTCCTGGGTCTCGACCACGTCGGAGTGGACGACAACTACTTCCTGCTCGGCGGCCAGTCGTTGTCGGCGACGCGCCTGGTGAGCCGTCTGCGGTCGGTGCTCGGCGTCGAGGTGCCCTTGCGGGCGCTGTTCGAGTGCCCCACACCGTCGGGTCTGGCCGCACGGTTGGTGCAGGCGGAGCCGGGGCGTGTGGCGTTGGGTGCGGGGGTGCGTCCGGAGCGGGTGCCGTTGTCGTTCGCGCAGCGGCGGTTGTGGTTCATCGGGCAGTTGGAGGGGCCGAGTGCCACCTACAACATTCCCCTCGCCTTGCGTCTGTCTGGTGGGTTGGATCGTGACGCTCTGGTGGCGGCGCTGGGGGATGTCGTGGGGCGTCATGAGGTGCTGCGCACGGTGTTCCCGGTGGTGGACGGTGAGCCGTGTCAGCGGGTGTTGTCGGTCGGGGAGGCCGGGTTCGCTGTCGAGGTCGCCGAGGTGGCCGAGGAGGCGTTGACGGAGGCGGTGGACCGCGCCTCTCGGCATGCCTTCGACCTGTCCGGCGAGGTTCCGGTGCGGGCGTGGTTGTTCGCGGTGGCGCCGGATGAGCATGTGCTGGTGCTGGTGTTGCATCACATCGCTGGTGACGGCTGGTCGATGGGGCCGTTGGCGCGGGATGTGTCGGTGGCGTACGCGGCGCGGTGTGCTGGTGGCGAGCCTGGGTGGTCGGCGTTGCCGGTGCAGTACGCGGATTACGCGCTGTGGCAGCGTGAGTTGCTGGGCGATGAGGGTGACCCCGAGAGTGTGATCTCGCGGCAGGTGGCCTATTGGCGTGAGGCGTTGGCGGGGGCGCCGGAGGAGCTGGAGCTGCCGGTGGATCGGCCGCGGCCGGCGGAGTCTTCCCACCGTGGGTACGTCGCGCGGGTCGACGTACCGGCTGACGTGCATCAAGCCCTCCTGCGTATGGCGCGGGCTGAGGGTGTGACGCTGTTCATGGTGGTGCAGGCGGCGTTGGCGGTGTTGTTGTCGAAGGTGGGTGCGGGTGTTGATGTGCCGATTGGTGCGTCGGTGGCGGGGCGTACGGATCAGGCGTTGGAGGGGTTGGTTGGTTTCTTCGTCAATACGTTGGTGATGCGGACGGAGTTGTCGGGTGATCCGTCGTTGGCTGAGGTGTTGGGGAGGGTGCGGGAGACGAGTCTGGCGGCGTATGAGCGGCAGGATGTGCCGTTTGAGAAGTTGGTGGAGGAGTTGGCGCCGGTTCGTTCGTTGGCGCGGCATCCGTTGTTCCAGGTGATGCTCACGGTGCAGAACACGGGCTCGGTGGTGGGGGGTGAGGGTTCTGCGCTGTTGCCGGGGGTGCGGAGTGAGCCGTTGTCCGCGGAGGTGGGAGCGGCGAAGTTCGATCTGGACGTGAACTTGAGTGAGTCCTTCGCCCCCGACGGCACTCCCGGCGGCCTGCACGGCGCCTTGGTCGCGTCGACGGACCTCTTCGACCGTGCCACGGCCGCCCGGATCTCCGACTGGCTGGTACGGGTGCTGTCCACGGTCGTCGAGGCACCGGACACCCGGCTGTCCGCCCTGGAAGTGCTGACGCCGCCCGAGCGGCAGCGAGTTCTGGAGGAGTGGAACGACACCGCGCTGGAAGCCCCGGCGGTGACCGTCCCGGAGTTGTTCGCGGCGCAGGTGGCGCGGACGCCGGATGCGGTGGCGGTGGTGTGTGGGGATGTGCGGTTGAGCTATCGCGAGCTTGATGGGCGGGCGGATGCTCTGGCGGGTGTTCTGCGTGCTGCCGGTGTGGGGCTGGAAAGCGTCGTGGGGTTGTGTCTGCCGCGTGGTGTGGAGATGGTGGCGGCGGTTTTGGGGGTGTGGAAGGCCGGGGGCGCGTATGTGCCGGTGGATGCGGAGTATCCCGTGGAGCGGGTGGCTTTCATGCTCACCGACAGCGGCGCCTCCGTACTGGTCGGCACCCGTGAGGCGCTGGAATCGCTGGAAGGCGCTGTGCCGTCGGGTGTGTCGGTCGTGACGGTGGACGATCCGGCTGTCGAGGCGGCCCTGGCAACGCACCCCGATACTGCGCCTCCGGTGGTGTGGCGTGGGGGTGGGTTGGCGTATGTGGTGTATACGTCGGGTTCTTCTGGGTTGCCGAAGGGTGTGGCGGTGACGCATGGGGGGCTGGCGAATTATGTGGCGGTGGTGCCGGGGCGCGTGGGGTTCGGTGGCGTGGGGGTGCGGTATGCGTTGTTGCAGCCTCAGGTGACGGACTTGGGGAACACGGTGGTGTTCGCGAGTTTGGTTTCGGGTGGGGTGCTGCATGTGCTGGATGCGCAGGCGGTGACCGACCCTGGGGTGGTGGCTGCGTATGTGGCTGAGCATGAGATCGATTGTGTGAAGGTGGTGCCGTCGCATTTGGCGGCGCTGGGTGCGGTGGGTGGTCTGGCGGGGTTGGTTCCTGCTCGGTCGTTGGTGGTGGGGGGTGAGTCGGCTCGTTCGAGCTGGGTGGGGGAGTGGTTGGATGCCGCTGGTGATGTGGCGGTGTTCAATCACTATGGTCCGACGGAGGCGACGGTTGGTGTGGTCGCCGGTCGTTTGGACGCGGCGACGGTTGCTGGTGGTGTGGTGCCGATCGGTGCGCCGTTGGGGAACTCGTGCGCCTATGTGCTGGACGAGTGGTTGCGGCCGGTGCCGGTTGGTGTGGTGGGGGAGTTGTATGTCTGCGGTGTGCAGTTGGCTCGGGGGTATGTGGGGCGTGCGCGGCTGACGGCGGAGCGTTTCGTGGCGTGTCCGTTCGTGTCTGGTCAGCGGATGTATCGCACGGGTGACCGGGCGCGGTGGACTGCGGACGGTCGGTTGGTGTTCGCGGGCCGTGCGGATGATCAGGTGAAGATCCGCGGCTTCCGCGTCGAACCCGCCGAGGTCCAGGCAGTGCTCTCCACCGCCCACCCGGACGCCGCACAGGTGGCCGTGACCGTCCACGAGGACAAGGCCGGAGACCCGCAGCTGGTGTGCTACGTGGTCCCGGCCGAGGGCGCGGATCCCACAGGAGTGACCGACGCCCTGCGGGCGCTCGCCACCCGGACCTTGCCCCAGCACATGGTGCCGGCAGCTTTTGTGGTCCTGGATGTGTTGCCGTTGACGGGTAACGGCAAGTTGGATCGTGGGGCGTTGCCGGCGCCTGATTTCGCTGGTGTCGCGGGTGGGGGCCGGGCTCCTGCGGATGCTCAGGAAGAGCTGTTGTGTCAGGCGTTCGCGGACATCCTGGGTCTGCCCGCGGTCGGTGTGGAGGACGACTTCTTCGCGCTCGGTGGGCATTCGCTGCTGGCGGTCTCCTTGGTGGAGCGGTTGCGGGCGCGGGGTGTGGCGGTCTCGGTGCGTGCCCTGTTCGCCACGCCCACTCCCGCTGGTCTGGCGGCGGTCGCCGGGCCCAGGCCGGTCGAGGTGCCGCCGAACCTGATCCCGCCCGGCGCGGAGGAGATCACGCCGGGCATGCTGCCGCTGGTGGGCCTCACCGAGGCCGAGCTGGCCTGCGTCGTGGCCACCGTGCCCGGTGGTGCCGCGAACATCGCCGACGTCTACCCCCTGGCCCCCCTCCAGGAAGGCGTCTTCTTCCACCACCTCATGGCCGACCAGGACCGAGGCGTCTACGTGTCGCCCACCGTGGCCCGCTTCGACGCGCGCGAACGGCTCGACGAGTTCCTCCAGGCGCTCCAGTGGGTCGTGAACCGCCACGACATCTACCGCACCGCTGTCATGTGGGAGGGGCTGCGCGAGCCCGTGCAGGTCGTGTCCCGGCATGTGGAACTGCCGGTCGAAGAAGTCGTCCTCGCTCCGGACGGACCGCAGCCGGCCGACCAGTTGCTGGCCGCGGCCGGTTCGTGGATGGCCGTGGACCGTGCCCCCCTGCTGACGGTGCACGTCGCGGCCGAGCCGGGCACCGCCGGCCGGTGGCTGGCGCTGGTGCGGATCCACCACCTGGTGCAGGACCACACCGCCATGGAGGTGCTGCTCGGCGAGCTCCGCGCCTTCCTGTCCGGCAAGGCGGCCGACCTGCCCGAGCCGGTGCCGTTCCGCGAGTTCGTGGCGCAGGCCCGGCTCGGGGTCTCCCGGGACGAGCACGAACGGCACTTCGCCGAGCTGCTCGGAGACGTCACCGAGACCACCGCACCGTACGGCCTCCTCGACGTCTACCACGACGGGACCGACGTCATCGAGGCCCGCCTGCCGGTCGAGGGGCAACTCGCCACGCGCGTACGCGAGGCGGCGCGCTCCCGGGGGCTCAGCCCGGCGACCGTCTTCCATCTGGCGTGGGCGAGGGTGCTGGCCTCCGTGTCGGGGCGCGACGACGTGGTGTTCGGCACGGTGCTGTTCGGCCGGATGAACGCGGGGACGGGCGCCGACCGCGTCCCCGGCCTGTTCATCAACACCCTGCCGGTACGCGTCCGCGTGGGCGGGCAGAGCGTCGGCGACGCGCTCACCGGCCTGCGCGGCCAGCTCGCCGACCTGCTGGCCCACGAACACGCACCGCTGTCCCTCGCCCAGGCGGCCAGCGGCATCGTCGGCGGCAGCCCGCTGTTCACCTCGATGTTCAACTACCGGTACAGCCAGCCGGCGGTCCGTGAGCCCGGCACCGCACCCGCCGACGCCTTCGCCGGAATCAGCGAACTGATGTCCCGGCAACGCACGACCTACCCCATGGCCGTCTCCGTCGACGACGCGGGGGACTGGTTCCTGCTGACCGTCGAGACGCTTCCGCCAGCCGATCCGGACCGCGTCTGCGCCATGCTCCGCACCAGCCTGGACCGTCTGGTCGCCGCCCTCGAAGAGGCACCTGAGACGCCGCTCGGCGCGGTCGACGTGCTGGACGCGGCGGAAACGCTTCGCCTGGTCGAGACCTGGAACGCCACCGAGCGCCCCCTGCCGCCGGCCACCGTGCCCGAGCTGATCGCGGCGCAGGCGGGGCGTACGCCCGGCGCGGCCGCTGTGGTGTGCGACGGGAACGAGGTCTCCTACGCCGAGCTGGACGCCCGCGCCAACCAGCTGTCCCGCTACCTGCGGGACGCCGGAGTCGGTCCGGAAAGCGTCGTGGGGCTCTGCCTGCCCCGGGGCGTCGACATGATCGTGGCGCTCCTCGGCGTGTGGAAGGCCGGCGCGGCGTACGTTCCCCTGGACGCCGCGTACCCGGTGGAGCGGCTTGAGTTCGTCCTCGCCGACAGCGGTGCCGCCCTGGTGCTCGGCCACCGCGGTCTCGTACGGCGGCTGACCGCGAACCACGTCGTGTGCCTGGACGACCCCCGGGTCCTGGAGGAGGTGGCCGAGCGTTCCGACCGGCCGCTGCCGATGGCGTCGGGGCCCGAGCACCTGGCCTACGTGATCTACACGTCGGGTTCGACGGGGCTGGCCAAGGGCGTGGCCGCCCGCCACGGCGGCCTGCTGAACATGGCGCTGGCCCTGGGGCCGGTGCTCGGCGCGGCTCCGGGCGTCAGAGTCCTGCAGTTCGCCTCGTTCAGCTTCGACGCCTCGGTGCTGGACGTCGCGGCGACCCTGGCGGCCGGCGGCACCCTCGTGGTGGCCACGTCCGCCGAGCGGACCGACACCGCCCTGCTGACGCGGATGGTGCGCGAGACGGGCGTGACGTCCGCCAGCGTGGTGCCCTCCCTGCTGGCCACCTTGGACCCGGCCGATCTCGCCGGCGTCTCCACGATGCTGGTCGGCGCGGAACCGATCTCCACGCCGCAGGCCGAGGCGTGGTCGGCGGGCCGGCGGCTGGTCAACACGTACGGACCCACCGAGGCCACGGTGATGGTGACGGCCGGACGCGTCGAGCCCGGCGGCCGCCGGGAGGTGCCGATGGGCTCGCCGGTGGCGAACAGCAAGGTGTTCGTGCTCGACGGCGCCCTCCGCCCCGCTCCCGTGGGCGTGGTCGGCGACCTGTACGTGGCCGGGGCGCAGCTCACGCGCGGGTACGCGGGCCGGCCCGGACTGACGGCGGAGCGCTTCGTCGCGTGTCCGTACGAGCCCGGTGGGCTGCGGATGTACCGCACCGGGGACCGGGCGCGCTGGGGCGCGGACGGGCAGCTGGTGTTCGCGGGGCGTGCGGACGACCAGGTGAAGATCCGCGGCTTCCGGGTCGAGCCGGGCGAGGTCGAGGCCGTGCTGACGGCCCACCCGGGCGTCGGGCAGGCCGCCGTCGTGGCGCGCGAGGACGTGCCGGGTGACAAGGGTCTGGTGGCCTATCTGGTGCCGGCGCGGCAGGAGGTCGATGGTCTTGTCGAGGCGGTGCGCGCACAGGTTGCCGAGCGGCTTCCGTCGTACATGGTGCCGGCTGCGTTCGTGGTTCTGGAGGCGTTGCCGCTGACGGTGAACGGCAAGGTGGACCGCAGGGCGTTGCCTGCCCCGGACTTCGCCGAGGTGGCGGGTGCGGGGGGCCGGGTGCCGGCTGATGCCCGGGAGGAGCTGTTGTGTCTGGCGTTCGCCGAGGTGCTCGGGTTGCCGGTCGTCGGTGCCGATGACGACTTCTTCGCCCTGGGTGGTCACTCGCTCCTCGCCACGCGCCTGGTGAGCCGGGTGCGCGCTGTGCTCGGGGTCGAGGTGTCCCTGCGGACGCTGTTCGACAACCCCACGCCGGCACGCTTGGCCGCTCGTGTGATCCATGCCGCCCCGGGGCGTGTGGCGTTGGGTGCGGGGGTGCGTCCGGAGCGGGTGCCGTTGTCGTTCGCTCAGCGCCGGTTGTGGTTCATCGGGCAGTTGGAGGGGCCGAGCGCGACATACAACATTCCGTTGGCTTTGCGTCTGTCTGGTGGCTTGGATCGTGACGCTCTGGTGGCGGCCCTGGAGGATGTCGTCGGGCGTCATGAGGTGCTGCGCACGGTGTTCCCGGTGGCGGATGGTGAGCCGTGTCAGCGGGTGTTGTCGGTCGGGGAGGCCGGCTTCGCTGTCGAGGTCGTCGAGATGGCCGAGGAGGCGTTGACGGAGGCGGTGGAGCGCGCCGCCCGGCGCCCCTTCGACCTGTCCGGCGAGATACCCGTGCGGGCGTCGCTCTTCGCGGTGGCGCCGGATGAGCATGTGCTGGTGCTGGTGATCCATCACATCGCCGGTGATGGCTGGTCGATGGGGCCGTTGGCGCGGGATGTGTCGACGGCCTACGCCGCCCGTCGTGAAGGCCGCCAGCCGCAGTGGACCGACCTGCCGGTGCAGTACGCGGACTACGCCCTATGGCAACGCACGTTGATCGGCGACGAGACCGACCCCGAAAGCATCCTGTCCCAGCAGTTGGCCTACTGGCGCGAGGCCCTCTCCGGCGCACCGCAGGAGCTCGACCTGCCCGCGGACCGCCCACGCCCGGCACAGGCCGGCTACCGCGGACACACCGTGCCGGTGGAGGTGCCCGCCGACGTCCACCGTCAGCTGCTCGCGGTGGCGCGGGCTGAGGGTGTGACGCTGTTCATGGTGGTGCAGGCGGCGTTGGCGGTGTTGTTGTCGAAGGTGGGTGCGGGTGTTGATGTGCCGATTGGTGCGTCGGTGGCGGGGCGTACGGATCAGGCGTTGGAGGGGTTGGTTGGTTTCTTCGTCAATACGTTGGTGATGCGGACGGAGTTGTCGGGTGATCCGTCGTTCGCTGAGGTGTTGGGGAGGGTGCGGGAGACGAGTCTGGCGGCGTATGAGCGGCAGGATGTGCCGTTTGAGAAGTTGGTGGAGGAGTTGGCGCCGGTTCGTTCGTTGGCGCGGCATCCGTTGTTCCAGGTGATGCTCACGGTGCAGAACACGGGCTCGGTGGTGGGGGGTGAGGGTTCTGCGCTGTTGCCGGGGGTGCGGAGTGAGCCGTTGTCCGCGGAGGTGGGAGCGGCGAAGTTCGATCTGGATGTGAACCTGAGTGAGTCCTTCGCCCCCGACGGCACTCCCGACGGCCTGCACGGCGCCTTGGTCGCGTCGACGGACCTCTTCGACCGTGCCACGGCCGCCCGGATCTCCGACTGGCTGGTACGGGTGCTGTCCACGGTCGGCGAGGCACCGGACACCCGGCTGTCCGCCCTGGAAGTGCTGACGCCGCCCGAGCGGCAGCGAGTTCTGGAGGAGTGGAACGAAACCGCGCTGGAAGCCCCGGCGGTGACCGTCCCGGAGTTGTTCGCGGCGCAGGTGGCGCGGACGCCGGATGCGGTGGCGGTGGTGTGTGGGGATGTGCGGTTGAGCTATCGCGAGCTTGATGGGCGGGCGGATGCTCTGGCGGGTGTTCTGCGTGCTGCCGGCGTGGGGCTGGAAAGCGTTGTGGGGTTGTGTCTGCCGCGTGGTGTGGAGATGGTGGCGGCGGTTTTGGGGGTGTGGAAGGCCGGGGGCGCGTATGTGCCGGTGGATGCGGAGCATCTCGTGGAGCTGGTGGCTTTGATGCTACACGAAAGCGGCGTCTCCGTCATGGTAGCCACCCGTGAGGCGCTGGAATCGCTGGAAGGCGTTGTGACTTCGGGTGTGTCGGTCGTGACGGTGGACGATCCGGCTGTCGAGGCGGCCTTGGCAACGAACCCCGATACTGCGCCTCCGGTGGTGTGGCGTGGGGGTGGGTTGGCGTATGTGGTGTATACGTCGGGTTCTTCTGGGTTGCCGAAGGGTGTGGCGGTGACGCATGGGGGGCTGGCGAATTATGTGGCGGTGGTGCCGGGGCGCGTGGGGTTCGGTGGCGTGGGGGTGCGGTATGCGTTGTTGCAGCCTCAGGTGACGGACTTGGGGAACACGGTGGTGTTCGCGAGTTTGGTTTCGGGTGGGGTGCTGCATGTGCTGGATGCGCAGGCGGTGACCGACCCTGGGGTGGTGGCTGCGTATGTGGCTGAGCATGAGATCGATTGTGTGAAGGTGGTGCCGTCGCATTTGGCGGCGCTGGGTGCGGTGGGTGGTCTGGCGGGGTTGGTTCCTGCTCGGTCGTTGGTGTTGGGGGGTGAGTCGGCTCGTTCGAGCTGGGTGGGGGAGTTGTTGGAGGCCGCTGGTGATGTGGCGGTGTTCAATCACTATGGTCCGACGGAGGCGACGGTTGGTGTGGTCGCCGGTCGTTTGGACGCGGCGACGGTTGCTGGTGGTGTGGTGCCGATCGGTGCGCCGTTGGGGAACTCGTGCGCCTATGTGCTGGACGAGTGGTTGCGGCCGGTACCGGTTGGTGTGGTGGGGGAGTTGTATGTCTGCGGTGTGCAGTTGGCTCGGGGGTATGTGGGGCGTGCGCGGCTGACGGCGGAGCGTTTCGTGGCGTGTCCGTTCGTGTCTGGTCAGCGGATGTATCGCACGGGTGACCGGGCGCGGTGGACTGCGGACGGTCGGTTGGTGTTCGCGGGCCGTGCGGATGATCAGGTGAAGATCCGCGGCTTCCGCGTCGAACCCGCCGAGGTCCAGGCAGTGCTCTCCACCGCCCACCCGGACGCCGCACAGGTGGCCGTGACCGTCCACGAGGACAAGGCCGGAGACCCGCAGCTGGTGTGCTACGTGGTCCCGGCCGAGGGCGCGGATCCCACAGGAGTGACCGACGCCCTGCGGGCGCTCGCCACCCGGACGTTGCCCCAGCACATGGTGCCGGCAGCTTTTGTGGTCCTGGATGTGTTGCCGTTGACGGGTAACGGCAAGTTGGATCGTGGGGCGTTGCCGGCGCCTGATTTCGCTGGTGTCGCGGGTGGGGGCCGGGCTCCTGCGGATGCTCAGGAAGAGCTGTTGTGTCAGGCGTTCGCGGACATCCTGGGTCTGCCCGCGGTCGGTGTGGAGGACGACTTCTTCGCGCTCGGTGGGCATTCGCTGCTGGCGGTCTCCTTGGTGGAGCGGTTGCGGGCGCGGGGTGTGGCGGTCTCGGTGCGTGCCCTGTTCGCCACGCCCACTCCCGCTGGTCTGGCGGCGGTCGCCGGGCCCAGGCCGGTCGAGGTGCCGCCGAACCTGATCCCGCCCGGCGCGGAGGAGATCACGCCGGGCATGCTGCCGCTGGTGGACCTCACCGAGGCCGAGCTGGCCTGCGTCGTGGCCACCGTGCCCGGTGGTGCCGCGAACATCGCCGACGTCTACCCCCTGGCCCCCCTCCAGGAAGGCGTCTTCTTCCACCACCTCATGGCCGACCAGGACGCCGGCGACGTGTACGTGCTCCCGATGGTCCTCGGCTTCGAGGCGCGGGAGCGACTGGACGCCTTCCTGAACGCCATGCAACGCGTGGTGGACCGGCATGACATCTACCGCACCGCAGTCGTGTGGGACGGGCTTCGCGAGCCGGTGCAGGTCGTGCTGCGGCACGCGGACCTCCCCGTCGAAGAAGTCGTCCTCGCCCCGGACGGACCGCAGCCGGCCGACCAGTTGCTGGCCGCGGGCGGGGCCTGGATCGAGCTCGACCGGGCACCGCTGCTGCGGGTGAGCGTCGCGGCCGAACCGGGCACCGGCCGGTGGCTCGCGCTGCTGCGCATCCACCAGCTGATCCGGGACCACACGACCCAGGAAGTGCTGCTCGGTGAGCTGTGGGCGCTGCTGTCGGGGAACGAGGACAGCCTCCCGCAGCCGCTGCCGTTCCGTGAGTTCGTGGCGCAGGCGCGGCTCGGGGTGTCCCGGGACGAGCACGAGCGGTACTTCGCCGACCTGCTCGGAGACGTCACCGAGACCACCGCCCCGTACGGCCTCCTCGACGTGCACGGCGACGGGGCGTCCGTCCAGCGAGCGCAGCTGTGGACGGACGACGCCCTCGCGGCGCGGGTGCGGGAGGTGGCCAGGTCGTCGGCCGTGAGCCCGGCGACGGTGTTCCACCTCGCCTGGGCGCGCGTCCTGGGCGTGCTGGCGGGGCGGGACGACGTCGTGTTCGGCACGGTGCTGTTCGGCCGGATGAACGCGGGCGCCGGTGCGGACCGGGTGCTGGGGCCCTTCATCAACACGCTGCCGGTACGGGTGCGCCTGGACGGGCGCGGCGTGGGTGAGGCGCTGTCGGCGATGCGCGGTCAGCTCGCCGACCTGCTGGCCCACGAACACGCCCCCCTCGCGCTGGCGCAGCGGGCTGGAGCCGTCCCGGCCGGCAGCCCCCTGTTCACCTCCCTCTTCAACTACCGGCACAGCGGCCTCGTCCCGCAGGAGCCCGGCACCGAACCGGAGCCCCCCGCCGGGGCCGACGACGCGTTCGCCGGGATCAGCCAGCTGATGTCCCGCGAGCGCACCAACTACCCGGTGGCCGTGTCCGTCGACGACCTCGGCGAGGGGTTCCGGCTGACCGTCGACGCGGTCGCCCCGGCCGACGCCGCCCAGGTCTGCGCGCTGCTCCACACGGGCCTCGACCACCTGGTCACCGCCCTCGAGCAGGCCCCCGACGAGCGGCTGGACGCCGTGGACGTCCTCGACGACGCCGAGCGGCACCGCGTGGTGGCGGAGTGGAACCGGACCGACCGGGAGGTCGCGGCGAAGACCTTCCCGGCGCTGTTCGCTGCGCAGGTCGCCCGGAGCCCCCGCAGCACGGCGCTGGTCCGCGGGGCGCACGAGCTCTCCTACGCGCAGCTCGACGAGCGGGCCAACCGGCTGGCGCGGCTGCTGATCGGCCAGGGCATCGGGCCCGAGTCGGTGGTCGCGGTCATGCTGCCGCGATCCGTCGAACTGGCCGTCGCGTTCCTCGCCGTCCTCAAAGCCGGCGCCGCGTACCTCCCCGTCGATCCGGCGCTTCCCGCCGAGCGCGTCTCCTACCTTTTCGCCGACGCCCGGCCGGTGCACGTCCTGACGGACTCGGCCTGCGCGCCGCAGGTCCCGGCCGGCCCGCCGGTCACCGTCCTCGGAACGCCGAGGACGGACGCGCGACTCGACGGCTTCGCCCCGTCGGACCCCACCGACGCCGAGCGCGTCACCGCGCTGCTGCCCGCCCACCCCGCCTATGTGATCTATACGTCGGGGTCGACGGGTCGGCCTAAGGGTGTGGTGGTGTCGCATGGGGGTGTGCCGGGTTTGGCGGTGGCGCAGGGGGATGCGTTTGGGGTGGGTGTGGGGTGTCGGGTGGTGTTGTTGGCGTCGCCGGGGTTTGACGCGTCGGTGATGGAGTTGGTGATGGCGTTGGGGTCGGGGGCTGTGTTGGTGGTGCCGGAGGGGGGTGGTGGTTTGGCGGGTGAGGAGTTGGCGGGTGTGTTGGTGGGTGAGGGGGTGACGCATGGGTTGATTCCGCCGAGTGTGTTGGCGACGGTTCCGGTGCCGGTGGGGGATGTGCTGGAGACGTTGGTGGTGGGGGCGGAGGTGTGTTCTGCGGGGTTGGCGTCTCGGTGGTCGGTGGGGCGTCGGTTGGTGAATGCGTATGGTCCGACCGAGGTGACGGTGTTGTGCACGTTGAGTGATGCGGTGGTGGGGGGTGAGGTGCCGCCGATCGGCCGTCCGATCGTCAACACCCGGGTCTACGTCCTCGACGACACCCTCCGCCCGGTGCCGCCGGGAGTCCCCGGAGAGCTGTACGTCACGGGAGCGGGCCTGGCCCGCGGTTACGTCGGACAACCCGGCCTGACCAGCGAGCGCTTCGTCGCCTGCCCCTTCGAGCCGGGCGGGCGGATGTACCGCACGGGGGACCGGGCGCGGTGGCGTGCGGACGGGCAGCTCGACTTCGCGGGGCGTGCGGACGACCAGGTGAAGATCCGGGGGTTCCGGATCGAGCCGGGCGAGGTGGAGGCGGTGCTCGCCGCCCACCCGGGCGTCGCCCAGGCCGCGGTCCTCGTGCGCGAGGACGTACCGGGCGACAAACGCCTGGTCGCCTACCTGGTCCCGTCCCGACAGGACCCCGACGACCTCGTCGACACCGTGCGCGCCCACACCGCCGACAGACTCCCGTCGTACATGGTGCCGGCTGCGTTCGTGGTTCTGGAGGCGTTGCCGCTGACGGTGAACGGCAAGGTGGACCGCAGGGCGTTGCCTGCTCCGGACTTCGCCGAGGTGGCGGGTGCGGGGGGCCGGGTGCCGGCTGATGCCCGGGAGGAGCTGTTGTGTCTGGCGTTCGCCGAGGTGCTCGGGTTGCCGGTCGTCGGTGCCGATGACGACTTCTTCGCCCTGGGTGGTCACTCGCTCCTCGCCACGCGCCTGGTGAGCCGGGTGCGCGCTGTGCTCGGGGTCGAGGTGTCCCTGCGGACGCTGTTCGACAACCCCACGCCGGCACGCTTGGCCGCTCGTGTGATCCATGCCGCCCCGGGGCGTGTGGCGTTGGGTGCGGGGGTGCGTCCGGAGCGGGTGCCGTTGTCGTTCGCTCAGCGCCGGTTGTGGTTCCTCGGGCAGCTGGAGGGGCCGAGCACCACCTACAACATCCCCCTCGTCCTGCGCCTGTCCGGTGAGCTGGACCGGGACGCGCTGGCCGTGGCCCTGCGGGACGTCGTCGCCCGCCACGAGGTCCTGCGCACGGTCTTCCCGATGGCGGACGGCGAGCCGTACCAGAAAGTCCTGACGCCGGAAGAGGCAGCGTTCGCGCTCAAGGTCGTCGACGTGGCCGAAGCCGAGCTGGCGGACGCGGTGGACCGCGCCTCCCGGCACACCTTCGACCTGTCCGGCGAGATACCCGTACGGGCACGGCTGTTCGCGGTCGCCCCGGACGAACACGTGCTGGTGCTGGTGCTGCACCACATCGCCGGCGACGGCTGGTCGGTGGGCCCGCTGGCGCGCGACGTGGCGGAGGCCTACGCGGCCCGGTGCACCGGTGACGAGCCGCAGTGGCCGCCCCTGCCCGTGCAGTACGCCGACTACGCCCTCTGGCAGCGCGAACTCCTCGGTGACGAGAGCGACCCGGACAGTGTGCTCTCCCGCCAGGTCGCCCACTGGCGGGACGCCCTCTCCGGCGCACCGCAGGAGCTCGACCTGCCGGCCGACCGGCCGCGGCCCGCCGAAGCCTCCCACCGCGGGCACGCCACCGGATTCGCCGTGCCGGCCGCGACGCACCGGAAGCTGCAGGCCCTCACCCGGGAACAGGGCGTGACCCTGTTCATGGTGGTGCAGGCCGCACTGGCGACGCTGCTGTCCAAGACGGGCGCCGGGGACGACGTCCCGATCGGGGTCGCCGTCGCCGGGCGCACCGACCAGGCGCTCGACGACCTGGTCGGATTCTTCGTCAACACCCTGGTCGTGCGCACGGATCTGTCCGGCGACCCGACGTTCGCCGAGCTGCTCGGGCGGATCCGCGAGACCAGCCTCGCCGCGTACGAGAACCAGGACGTGCCGTTCGACAAGCTCGTCGAGGAACTGGCGCCCGCACGCTCCCTCACCCGGTCCCCGCTGTTCCAGGTGATGCTGGCCGTGCAGAACACCGGCTCGCCGGGCGGCGGCCCGGGCGCCGGGCTGCCGGGCCTGCGCACGGAGGTGCTGCCCGGCGGAACCGGAGGGGCGAAGTTCGACCTGGACGTGAGTCTGGGCGAGACCTTCGACTCCGACGGCGCCCCGGCCGGCCTGCGCGGCGTGCTCAGGGCGGCGGCGGACCTGTTCGACCCCGACACCGCCGACCGCCTGGCGGGCTGGCTCGTGCGGGCCCTGGAGGCAATGGCCGCCGACCCGCTGGCGCGGATCGGTGACGTCGACGTCCTGGCCCCCGCCGAGCGGCGCCGGGTTCTGACGGAGTGGAACGACACCGCCCGGACCTGCCCGGCCTCGACCGTGCCGGAGCTGTTCGCCGCGCAGGCCGCGCGCACCCCCGACGCGGTCGCGGTGGTGTGCGGCGAGACCGAGGTGACGTACGCGGAGCTGGACGCGCGGACGAACCGGCTGGCCCGCTGCCTGACCGGGCGCGGTGTGGGGCCGGAATCCGTCGTCGCCGTCTCCCTCGACCGGTCCGCCGACCTGGTCGCCACGCTCCTCGGCGTCCTCAAGGCCGGAGGCGCCTACCTGCCCCTCGACACGGAGTACCCCGCCGAGCGCGTCAGGTTCATGCTGCGCGACGCCGGGGCGATGTGTCTGCTGGCCGACGCCTCCGCGCGGGAGCGGCTGGCGGCCGTCGCCGACGAGGAGGGCCTGCCGGTGCTCGTCCTCGACGACCCCGCGACCGCCGGTGAACTGGCCGCCCTCGACGAGGGCGCCCTGACGCCCGCCGAACGCGCGGGCGTCCTGCTCCCGGACCATCCGGCGTACGTGGTGTACACCTCCGGATCCACCGGCACGCCGAAGGGCGTGGTCGTGCCGCACGCCGGCGTGGACCGGCTGGTGCGCGACAGCGGGTACATCGACCTGACGCCCGACGACGTGATCGGCCAGCTGGCGTCGGTGTCCTTCGACGCGGCCACCTTCGAGATCTGGGGCGCCCTGCTGAACGGGGCACGGCTGGCGGTCTCCGCCTCGACACGCCTGTCGGTGCCCGAGACGCGCGACTTCCTGGCCGGGCACCGCGTGAGCGTGCTGTTCCTGACGACAGGCCTGTTCAACGTGCTCGCCGACGCCGACGCCGAGGCGCTCGCGCACCTCCGCGTCCTGCTGACCGGAGGTGAGGCGTACCACCCCGCACTGTTCGAGAAGGTGCTCGATCGGCTGCCGGGGGTGCGGCTGTCCCACGTGTACGGGCCCACGGAGAACACCACCTTCACCACCGAGCACCGCGTGCGCCACGCCGACCTCAAGGGCGGGGCGACCGTGCCCATCGGCGGGCCGATCTCCGACACCCGGCTGTACGTGCTCGACGAACGCCTCAACCCCGTGCCGCCGGGCGGGACCGGTGAGCTGTACGTCGCGGGTCTCGGGCTGGCCCGCGGCTACGCCGGCCGGGCCGCCCTCACGGGCGAGCGGTTCGTCGCCTGCCCGTTCGAGGCGGGGGAGCGGATGTACCGTACAGGTGACCGGGCCCGCTGGACGGCCGGGGGCGGGGTGGTGTTCGCGGGCCGCGCCGACGAGCAGGTCAAGATCCGCGGGTTCCGCATCGAGCCCGGCGAGGTCGAGGCGGTCCTGAGCGGTCACCCCGCGGTGGCACGGGCCACGGTCGTCGTCCGCCAGGACGTCCCGGGCGACAAGAGGCTGGTCGCCTACCTCGTCCCCGCCGAGGAGGCCGGCCGCGACCCGGCCGCGCTGGCCGGGGCCGTAGGGGCGTACGCCGCCGAGCGGCTGCCCCGGTACATGCTGCCCGCGGCGATCGTGCCGCTGGACGCCCTGCCGCTGACGGTCAACGGCAAGATCGACCGGGCGGCCCTGCCCGAGCCCGGCCCCGCCGCCCGGGCCACCGGCGGCGGGGCCACGGACCGGGGATCCGTCGGAGCCCTGGAGCAGGCCATGTGCGAGGCGTTCGCCGAGGTCCTCGGTCTGGACGCCGTCGGTCTGGAAGACGACTTCTTCGCCCTGGGCGGGCATTCGCTGCTCGCGGTCTCGCTCGTCGAGAAGCTGCGGGAGCGGGGCGTCGACGTCGCGGTGCGCGCGGTGATGGCGCATCCCACCGTGGCCGGCCTGCGGAACACGCTCAGCCTGTCCTCCGTGCGCGACTCGCTCGGTCCCCTGCTGCCCATCCGGACGACCGGAGACCAGCCGCCCCTGTTCTGCGTGCACCCGGGCGGCGGACTCAGCTGGTGCTACACCCCGCTGGCCCGGCACCTTCCCGCCGACCGGCCCGTCTACGGCCTGCAGGCCCGCGGCCTCGACGGAACGGGCGCGCTCCCCGCCGACGTCGTGGAGATGGCGGCCGACTACGTCGAGCGGATCCGCGAGGTGCAGCCGGCCGGCCCGTACCACCTGCTCGGATACTCCTTCGGCGGCAGCGCGGCGCACGAGATCGCCGTGCGGCTCCAGGACCTGGGCGAGGAGGTGGCGTCGCTGATCATCATGGACTCCTTCCCGACCGCTCCGACCGACCTGTCCGGTCCGTCCGGGCCGGCGGAGCCGGCGGGGGAGGACGACGCCGAGGTCGCCGAGTGGGCGGAACTGATCCGGGCGGAGCTCGGTCACGCCCTCGGCGGGCTGTCGGACGAGGAGATCGTGGTCCTCGCGCGGGTCTTCCGGAACAACGGCGACATCAGGAGCGCGCACCACTTCGGCCGGTTCGACGGCGACGCGCTGCTGCTCGTCGCGGCCGAGGGAAGGCCCGACGGCGAGTCCGGCGCGGCGCGCTGGGCCCCCCACGTCTCCGGCCGCGTCCAGGAGACCCGCCTTCCCTGCTCGCACGCCGACATGGTGCGCCCGGACATGCTCGGCCTGGTGGGCGAGGCCGTCGCGGCCTGGCTGCGGGGGACGAGGAGCGGCGACGAGGAGGAATGACGGAACGGGCGGAGGCGGGCCACCGGCCCGCCTCCGCCCGCTCACGCTCCCCTGGCGGGAGGCCGCCGGTCAGCTCCCGCTGTCCCGGAGCAGGCCGATGAACTGCACCGCGACGGAGTTGCGGTAGAAGTCCCGCACGGAGACCCGGGGGAGCCCGTGGTCCCGCAGCTCGCGCAGCAGCCGGATCACCAGCAGCGAGTTCCCGCCCAGTTCGAAGAAGTTGTCGTGCGGACCCACCTCGGTGTTCAGCATGCGGCTCCACAGCGCGAGGACGGTGGCGGCCGTCGGGTCGTCCTCCGCTGCCGGGCCCGGCCGGGAGCCCGCCGCGCGCGGGGGCGCGGCGGCGGCCTCGGGCTCGGGCAGCGCGGCCAGGTCGGCCTTGCCGTTGGCGGTCAGTGGTATCGCGCCGACCTCCGTGAGGGTCGCCGGCATCATGTAGTCCGGCAGCATCGTGGCGGCGTGGTCGAGCAGGTCCTGCCGGCGCAGCCCGGAGCCGCCGCGCGCCACGAAGTAGGCGTCGATGCGCGCGGTGTCCCGGTCCCGTGCGACGCCGTTGCGCAGGACGACCGCCGCCCCCGCGACCGAGGGGTGGCCGAGGAGCACGCCGCGGATCTCGTCGAGCTCTATCCGGTGCCCGCGGACCTTCACCTGGTTGTCGATCCGGCCGAGGTGGTCGAGCCGGCCGTCCGGCCGCAGGCGGCCCAGGTCCCCCGACCGGTAGAGCCGTTCGCCGCTGTACGGGTCGGTGACGAAGCGCTCCGCGGTCAGTTCGGGGCGCCGCAGGTAGCCCCGCGCGACACCGGCGCCCCCCACGTGGATCTCCCCGGCGACCCCCGCGGGCAGCACCCTGCCGCGTGGGTCGCGGACGGACAGGGACCAGCCGGGCAGCGCCTTGCCCACCGCCCTGCTGCCGGCGACGACGTCGGCGGGCGTGAGGGACTGCTCGGTGACGTGCACGGTGGTCTCGGTGATGCCGAACATGTTCGCCACGCGGCACTCCGTGGCGGAGTGCCGGGCGAACCACGTGCCGAGCACGCCGACGTCGAGTGCCTCGCCGCCGAGCACGACCAGTCGCACGGCGACGCGGGCCCGCAGCCGGGCGTCGGTCTCGATGAACTGGGCGAACGCCGAGGGCGTCTGGCTGAGGACCGTCACCTGCCACCGGTCCACGAGTTCGTAGAACAGCTCGGTGTCCCGTGTCGCCCAGTAGGGCACCACCACGAGCCGGCCCCCGGTGAGCAGGCAGCCCCAGATCTCCCACACCGAGAAGTCGAAGGCGCCGGAGTGGAAGAAGGTCCAGGTGTCCCCGGCGCCCAGTCCGAAGCGGTCCCGGGTCGCCGCGATGAGCGCGGTCACGTTGCGGTGCGGAACCACGACCCCCTTGGGCCGGCCCGTGGAACCGGAGGTGTAGATGACGTACGCGGGCTGGTCGGTGTCCGTCACGGGCGGCGGCGCCGCAGGGGCCGACTCCCCGAGCCCGTACAGCTCCTCGGGCGGGACCAGCCGCACACCGTCGAAGCGGGGAAGCGTCTCCGGCCGGCCGATGACGACGGGGGCGCCGGCGTCCTCCAGCGTGTACCGCAGCCGCTCCTCGGGATAGCGGACGTCCAGGGGCACGTAGGCGAAACCGGCCTTGACGATTCCGACCAGGGCGACCACGAACTCGGCCGTGCGGTCCAGCGCCACGGCGATCAGGCCGCCGGGCTCGGCACCCAGGGCGCGAAGGCCCCGCGCGACCAGTTCGGAGCGGCGCTCCAGCTCCGCGTAGGTGAGTTCGGTCTTCTCGTCGGCCACGGCGATCGCGTCGGGCCGGCGGCGGGCGACGTCGGACAGCAGGCCGTGCAGGGTCCGGTCCGCGTCCGGCGAGCCGGTCGGGGCCGTCGCGCCGTCGGCCAGCAGACGCGCGGCCTCCGCCTCGCCGATCAGCTCCGTCTCACCGAGCCTCAGGGACGGCGTCGCGAGCAGTTGCCCGGCGACGTGCGCCAGGTGGGCGGCGAAGTCCCGGGCGACACAGGGGTCGACCTCGCCCGCGCGGTAGCCCAGGGTCCCGGTCACCGATCCGTCGGCCGCGCGCAGCCAGTGGACGACGAGCGGCAAGGCGGGGGCGAGGAAGGGCCGGTAGCGCTCCCCTGGACGGTCGTCGTCGAAGACGCATCCCACCTGCGGAACCGGCACCCGGCGCGCGTCGTCGCCGGCCGGGGAACCGTCGAGGAGCGCCCGGCACCGCGCGACCAGGTCCCCCGCCGTCTGCTGCTCGTCGAGCGCGACGGCACGCACCCGCATGCCGTCGGCGGCCGGCGCGGCGGGCCACAGGGCCACGGCCGGTTCGTCCGAGCCCGCGTGCCGGGCGGCGGTGACGGCGGTCGCCGCGAGGAGCAGGGCGTCCGGCGCGGCCTCGGCCCACGGGACGGCCACGTCGCCGAACCAGTCGGCAGCCGAGGGGTCGCCCAGCCCCCACTCGGGTGCCGCGTGCGCCCCCTCCGGGCCGGCCGCCGCGGCGCCGCCGCCGGCGTCCGCGGACACGACCGGGGCAGGCGGCAGCGGCGTCCCCCGCGACAGGAGCGCGCCGAGACCCCGGAGCGCCTTCCGGGGCACCTCGGCGCGCCGGGCGACCAGGACCAGATCCGCCCGGCCGTCGGCGTACCCCAGGAAGACGGCACGCAGCGACCGGGCGGTGCCGTGGCCGCCCAGCGGCCGGCCGGCCTCCGCGCGCACCCGCGCGAGAGCGGCCGGATCGTCGTGCGCGACCGTGAGCCGGTCGTACCAGACGGACAGTCCGGCCGCGGCGGGGACGGCGCCGGCGGCCGCTCGCGCGCGTGCGCGGACCGTTTCGAAGGTGGCGCCGGCGTCCAGCCGCAGGGTGAGGCTGTGGCAGCCGCCGGCGTCCCGGGCGGTGGGCTCGGCCATGCGGTAGCGCAGGCCTGGCGTCATGAGGACTCCTCGGTTCGCGGGCTCCTGTGAATGCGCCTGCGGTCGCAGACTCCCGGCACGGGGGCGCGGCCGCGGCGCGGCCGCCCGCCGCTCACATGGCGGTGAAGCCGCCGTCCACGGTCACGGTGGCCCCGGTCACCTGGCGGGAGTCGCGCCCGCTCAGCCAGAGCGCCGCGCCCGCGACGTCCTGCGGCTCGATGAGCCGGTTCATCGGCTGCCGCCGGCTGAAGACCTCCTCGTGCTCCTCGACCGCCACGTCCAGGGAGCGGGCGATCTCGGCCAGCATGCGGCCCTCGACCAGCGGATCGTCGCGCACCGAGCCGGGGCACAGGGCGTTGACCCGCACCCGGAACGGCGCGTAGTCCAGCGCCGCCGCCTTGGTCAGGCCGATCAGCCCGTGCTTGGCGGCGACGTATCCGGCGAAGTGGCGGTAGCCGACCAGCCCGGCGGTGGACGCGACGTTGACCACGCTGCCCTCACGCCGGGCGATCATCGAGGGGACGAACGCCTTCATCATGTGCCACGCGCCCGTCAGATCGGTGTCGATCATCAGCTGCCACTCGTCGCCGCCGATCTCGTGCACCGCCTTGCCCGAGGGGGCCGCGATCCCCGCGCCGTTGACCAGGGCCTGGACGGCGCCGAAACGGTCCAGCGCCCGGGCGGCCACCGCCTCGCACGCCGCGAAGTCGCGCACGTCGGCCGCCTCGGTGAGCACGCACGCCCCGAACTCGCGGCACAGCTTCGCGGTGTGCTCCAGCTGAGCCGCGGAACCCAGCGGATAGGGCACACCGGCGACGTCGTCGGCGACGTCGACCAGGACCAGGTCCGCGCCCTCCTCGGCGAACCGGGTGGCGCAGGCCCGGCCCAGCCCGCGGGCGGCCCCCGTGACGACCGCCGTCACACCGTCGAGGAGCATGTCAGGGCCGCCGGCCGGCCAGGACCCGGGTGACGGTCTCCAGCAGCGGCGCCACCGTGTCGACGAGGTACATGTGCCGGCCGGGGATCTCCGCGTACCGGAACGCGCCCGTGGTGGCGTGGCGCCACTCCCGGGCCCGCTCCGCGTCGACCAGGGTGTCCGAGGCGCCCCGCAACGAGGTGACCGGGACCGACAGCGGCTCGTCCGAGCGGGGCTTGTAGTTCTCGTGCATCTCGACGTCCGCCCGCAGCAGCGGCAGCAGCAGCTCCCGCATCTCCGGGTCGTCCAGCGCCTCGTGGCGGTAGCCGGCGAACTGCTCGACCCTGGCGAGGAACTCCCGGTCGGCGAGCCCGGTGGCGCGGTCGTCGCGCCCGCTCCACGGGCCGGGCGAGCCGCTGACGAAGAGGTGGTCCGGCGCGGTCGCGCCGGTGAGGGAGGACAGGGCCCTGGCCGCCTCGAAGGCGAGCACCGCGCCGAGGCTGTGCCCGAAGAGGGCGTAGGAGTCGTATCCGCCGACCAGCTCGGCGATGCGCGGGGCGAGTGCCTGGGCGGCCGTGACGGCGTCGGTGTGGGGAGGGTCGACGAACAGCTCCTCCCGGCCCGGCAGCTGGACCGGCACGATGTCCGGACAGCCGTCCGGCAGGTCCGTCCAGGCCCGGTAGAAGCCCGCACCGCCCCCCGCGAAGGGTAGGCACACCAACGCCCCGCTCATCGCGTGTCCTCCTCGTCAGGGAACCTGGGTCTCCCGCTCAACAGGTCGGCACACTCTGGCACATGCCCGCGCGGGGACGGCAGCGTTCGACCTGCCGGGGCACGCGGGGCCGGCGCGGGCTCCGGCTGTACGACTGACGCGACGCCGCAGTCGGACACCCGCGCGGGGACCGGTTCCCAGGCGTCCGGGGCGGGGGACCGCCCAGGCGGCCGGGAAGGGGGCGTGCGGGCCCCTGGCCCCAGGGGCGAATAATGGCATTTGTCTAGCCCTGAACAGGCGGGCCGTGTTACTGTCGGCGGCAGCTGTCACAGCCGTTCTTCCCGTAGACTTCCCGTGCCTCGATGGTTCTCCACCATCGGGCGCTTTTGTGTTTCCGGTACTTCCTCCAGCGGATGGCTGTCATATTCCGTGCCGGTCCGGCCGGATTCGTTCCATCGTTCATCCGGTTCGTTCTTGCGTTTCCCCAGCCGCGCCTTCCCGCCGGGGACTCCTCGATACGTGCCCCGTCGAGGAAGGTTCCTTCATGAACCGCTTTGCACGTACGAACGGCCGGCCCGCCGGCTCCCGCAAGGGCGGCGCCGCCCCGAAGGGCGAGTTCGCCCCGCCGGCCACCCTCACCCCCGCCCTGCCGCCGGCCGCGACGTTCGCCGAACTGGACATGCCGGCCGCACTGCTCAAGACGCTCACCGGGCAGGGCGTGCAGGAGCCGTTCCCCATCCAGGCGGCCACCCTGCCGAACGCCCTCGCCGGCCGGGACGTCCTGGGCCGGGGGCGCACCGGATCGGGCAAGACGCTCGCCTTCGGCCTGGCGCTGCTCGCCCGCACCGCCGGCGGGCGCGCCCGGCCGCGGCAGCCGCTCGCCCTCGTGCTCGTCCCCACCCGGGAGCTGGCCCAGCAGGTCACCGACGCGCTCACCCCGTACGCCCGCGCGCTGGACCTGCGGACGGCCACCGTCGTCGGCGGCATGTCGATCGGCAGGCAGGCGAGCGCGCTGCGCGCCGGGGCCGAGGTCGTCGTCGCCACCCCCGGACGGCTCAGCGACCTCGTCGAGCGCCGGGACTGCCGGCTGGACCACGTGCGCGTGACCGTCCTGGACGAGGCCGACCAGATGACCGACATGGGCTTCATGCCCCAGGTCACCGAGCTGCTCGACCAGGTGCGCCCCGACGGCCAGCGGATGCTGTTCTCGGCCACCCTCGACCGCAACGTCGACCAGCTGGTCCGCCGCTACCTCACCGACCCGGTGGTCCACTCCGTCGACCCCTCGGCGGGCGCCGTGACGACGATGGAGCACCACGTGCTGTACGTCCACGGCCCCGACAAGTACGCGACCACCACCGAGATCGCCGCCCGCGACGGCCGGGTGATCATGTTCCTGGACACCAAGCACGGGGTCGACCAGCTCACCCGGCACCTGCGCGACAGCGGCGTGCGCGCCGCCGCGCTGCACGGCGGCAAGTCCCAGCCCCAGCGCACCCGCACCCTCGCCCAGTTCAAGGACGGCCAGGTCACGGTGCTGGTGGCCACCAACGTCGCCGCCCGCGGCATCCACGTCGACAACCTCGACCTGGTGGTCAACGTCGACCCGCCGGCCGACCACAAGGACTACCTGCACCGCGGCGGCCGCACCGCCCGCGCCGGCGAGTCCGGCAGCGTCGTCACCCTGGTGCTGCCCCACCAGCGCCGCGAGATGAGCCGGCTCATGGCCGACGCCGGCATCGCGCCGCGGATCACCCAGGTGCGCTCCGGCGAGGCGGAACTGAGCCGCATCACCGGCGCCCAGGCCCCCTCCGGCGTCCCCCTCGGCGGCGGCGCCCCGGCCGAGGCCGAGCGCCCCAAGCACGGCGGCGCCCCCTTCCGCGGCCTGGGCGGCGGGCCGGGCGGCGCCGGACGCTCCGGCCGCGGCTCCCGCCGGGCCGTCGAGGCCCGCCAGCTCGCCGAGGCCCGCAAGGCCGCGCGCGTCCGTCGCTCCGTGTAGCGGACCCTCACCCGCAGGCGTCGCGGTGCTCCCCGCCCGGGCGGCAAACCCTTCCGGCGGCGGTCCGCAGCGCCTGGGCGGTGGTCTGCCAGCCGCACGCACCGCGGTGCGCGCCCGCACCCCCGTACGCGCGCCGCTCCTCACTCCCGGCCCCGCGCCCGCTTGAAGCGCGCCAGGCCCTCGGACAGGGCGACGACGGGGGCGGGATAGTCGTACGCGGCGCGCTCGGGTGCCGGCAGCGTCCAGGGCGCGTGGACGGCCGGCGCGGCGAGACCGGCGAGCTCGGGCACCCAGCGGCGCACGTACGCGCCCTCCGGGTCGTGGCGCCCGGCCTGGGCGACGGGGTTGAGGACCCGGTTCGGCCGGGTGTCCGTGCCGGTGCCCGCCACCCACTGCCAGTTCAGCTGGTTGTTCGCGACGTCACCGTCCACCAGCAGGTCCAGGAAGTGGCGCGCGCCGACGCGCCAGTCGACGTACAGCGTCTTGGTGAGGAAGCTCGCCACCAGCAGCCGGCCGCGGTTGTGCATCCAGCCCTCGTGCAGCAGCTGGCGCATCGCCGCGTCGATCACGGGATAGCCGGTGCGGCCCTCCTTCCACGCCGCGACCTCCTCCCGCGCCGACTCCTCCGTCCGCCACCGGTCGTGCCGGGGACGGTAGTCGGCGAGGGCCGCGGCGGGCCGGGCGGCCAGGACCTGGTGGTGGAAGTCCCGCCAGGCGAGCTGCCGCACGAAGGCGTCGGCCCCCGGGCCGCCCGCCTCACGGGCCCGGCGGACGAGCTCCACCGGCGAGAGGGTGCCGAAGTGCAGATGAGGGGAGAGCCGGGAGGTGGCGTCCCCGGCCAGGTCGTCGTGGCGATCCCCGTAGCGGGCGAGCCCCGCGCGGCGCCACGCGGCGAAGCGCCCGCGGCCCGCCGTCTCCCCGCCCGCCGCCAGCCCGGGCGACGTCCCCGGCACGTCCGCGCGGGACGGCAGGTCCTCCGAGCGCACACCGGGCGGCACCGGCACCGCCCGGGGAGCACCGAGCACGTCGCGCAGGCGTTCGCCCGACCAGCGGCGGAAGTAGGGGGTGAAGACGGCGAAGTGGCCGGAGCCCGCCGGAGTGACGGCGCCGGGCGCGAGGGCGGTGATCACCGAGTCGTGGACGCTCAGCCGGCAGCCGCGCGCCCGCAGGGCACGCTCCAGCCGCTCCTCACGCCGCTGGGCGTAGCCGCTGACCCCGGCGGCCATGTGCACCGCGCCGGCGCCCGACTCGGCGACCACCTCGCACACCCGGGCGACGACGTCGCCGGAGCGCACGACGAGACGCCCGCCGCGTTTCCGCAGCCCCGCGTCGAGGTCCCGCAGGCAGTCCGCGAGGAACGCCCGCCGGTTGGGCACGGCGAAGCCCGCCGCGTCGATGCCCTCGTCCCGAACGAACAGCGGCACCACCTCGGCGGCGGAGGCCAGCGCCGCGCGCAGCGGCGGGTGGTCGTGCAGCCGCAGGTCGGAGGTGAACAGGACGACGGAGACGGGGGCGCTCATGGCGCCCACGGTGGGCGGGAAGCGGCCACCGCGCAATCCGACACGCACGCGGCCGCGGGCGTCCCGGCCGCGCGGGGGCACGGACCAGCGGGGACGACGGGCCGGGCGGGAGGGCCAAACGGGCAGTGAAGGAGCCCGGGTGAGGGACCGTCACACGCGACGATACGGTGGTGCCGCAGGGGAAGACCGTCCGAGTGGACGAGCCGACGAGGAGGTACGGTGCGCAACACCGGGAAGGGCTCGGTGCGGCTTCCGCAGCTCCGGCTGGACGACCTGCTGGAGGAACTCCAGGCGAGGCTGGACGCCGCCCGCGGCACCCGGGACCGGGTCCACAGCCTGCTGGAGGCGGTGCTGTCGGTGGGCCGCGGGCTGGACCTGGAGGACGCCCTGCGGCGCATCATCGAAACGGCGGTGGTGCTGGTGGACGCCGAATACGGCGCCCTGGGCGTCATCGGCCCCGACGAGCGGACCCTGTCCCAGTTCCTCACCGTGGGCCTCACCGACGAGCAGATCGCGGCCATCGGTCCGTACCCGTCGGGCCACGGCATCCTCGGCGAGCTCATCCGCCACCCCGAGCCGCTGCGCCTGTCCCGGATCGCCAAGTCCCCGGCCTCGTACGGCTTCCCGGCGAACCACCCGCCGATGCACAGCTTCGTGGGCGTGCCGATCCGCGTGCGGGAGCAGGTCTTCGGGAACCTCTACCTGACCGGGAAGCGCGGCGGGGCCGACTTCGACGACGAGGACGAGGCCGTGCTCGCCACGCTCGCCGTCGCCGCCGGCGTCGCCATCGACAACGCTCGTCTGTACGAGGAGTCCAGACGGCGCGAGCGCTGGCTGCGCGCCAGCGCCGAGGTGACCACCAGCCTGATGTCCGCCGGCCCGGGGGCCGACGTCATCGGCCTGATCGCCGAGCTGGCGAAGGACATCACCGGGGCCGCGCTGGCCACGGTCTCCCTGCCGCTGGACGAGGGCGCCGGCCTGACCGTGGAGGTGGCCGCCGGCGAGCAGGGGGACGGGCTGCGCGGCCTGGTGGTGCCCGTCGACGGCACGCTCAGCGGGGCCTCGTGGGCCGAGCGGGGCCCGGTGTACAGCGTGGACGTCGGAGAGGACCCGAGGATCTCCTTCGGGCCCGGCCGGCTGGCGGGACTCGGCCCGGCGGTGGCCGTGCCGATCCGCTCGGGCGAGGACGCGCGCGCCGTCCTGCTGCTGGCCCGCCGGCGCGGCGAGGCCGGGTTCTCCCCGGAGGAGACCGAGCCGCTCGTCGCGTTCGCCGCCCAGGCCGCCGTGGCCATGGAACTGGCGGAGCGCCGCGCGGACGCCGAACAGCTCGCCCTCCTGGAGGACCGCGACCGGATCGCCCGGGACCTGCACGACCTGGCCATCCAGCGGCTCTTCGCGGCGGGCATGACGCTGCAGAGCGCCGACCGCTTCATCGGCCACCCCGAGGCGGCGGAGCGGGTGCGGCGCGCGGTGGACGACCTGGACGAGACCATCAAGATCATCAGGTCGACGATCTTCGGCCTGCGGTCGCGGGAGACCGCCCCGCCCCACGGCCTGCGCACCCGGGTCGTCCAAGCCGTCAGCGAGGCCGGCGCCGCCCTCGGCTTCGCGCCCGGGCTGCGCATGGAGGGACTGCTGGACACCCAGGTGCCGCGCGCGGTCGCCGACGACGTCGTGGCGGTCCTGGCGGAGGCCCTCACCAACGTGGCCCGGCACGCCGGCGCCTCGGCCACCGACGTCGCCGTGGTCAACGACGGACGGGACCTCCTGCTGACCGTCACCGACAACGGCGTCGGCACCCCGGACGGCGGCCGCCGCAGCGGCCTGCGCAACCTCGCCGAGCGCGCCGCCGCCCACGGCGGCGGCCTGCGGCTGACCACACCGTCCGGCGGCGGGACGACCCTGGCGTGGAGCATTCCGCTGGAACGGGGGTAGGCGCGGAAGCACCCCCGCCCGGCACGCCCCCATGGCGACCGGGGCGGTGGGGTGGAACGGTGGGCACGGGTGCGCGGCGCACCCGTGGACCCGCACCGACGCCGACGAAGGAGCGACCCATGCCGGACCTCCCCGACCGACCCGGTGACCCCTGCGACGAGGAACTGGCGGCGCTGGACGCCCACTGGCGGGCGGCCAACTACCTCTCGGCGGGCCAGATCTACCTGCTGGACAACCCCCTGCTCACCGAACCCCTGCGCCCGGAGCACATCAAGCCCCGGCTGCTCGGCCACTGGGGCACCTCGCCGGGGCTGAACCTCGTCCACACCCACCTCAACCGGGTGATCAAGGCACGGGACCTGGACGCCCTGTGCGTCTGGGGGCCCGGCCACGGCGGGCCGGCCGTCCTCGCGGGCTCCTGGCTGGACGGCAGCTACGGCGAGACCTACCCCGACGTCGGCCGGGACGCGCGCGGCATGGCCCGGCTCTTCCGCCAGTTCTCCTTCCCCGGCGGCGTGCCCAGCCACGTCGCGCCCGAGACGCCCGGATCCGTCCACGAGGGCGGCGAACTGGGCTACAGCCTCGCCCACGCCTACGGCGCCGCCCTCGACAACCCCGGCCTGCTCGTGGCCTGCGTCATCGGCGACGGCGAGGCCGAGACCGGCCCGCTGGCGGCCTCCTGGCACTCGAACAAGTTCCTCGACCCCGTCCACGACGGGGCGGTGCTGCCGATCCTCCACCTCAACGGCTACAAGATCTCCAACCCGGCCGTCCTGGCCCGGCTCCCCGAGACCGAGCTGGACCGGCTGCTGCACGGCTACGGCCACCACCCCCTCCACGTCGGCGGGGACGACCCCCGCCAGGTCCACCGCGACCTGGCCCGGGCCATGGACACCGCCCTGGACCACATCGCCGTCATCCAGCGCTCCGCCCGCGCCGAAGGCGTCACCGACCGGCCCTCCTGGCCCGTGATCGTCCTGCGGACGCCCAAGGGCTGGACCGGCCCCGCCGAGGTCGACGGCACCCCCGTGGAGGGCACCTGGCGCGCCCACCAGGTCCCGCTCAGCGGCGTCCGGGACGACCGGGGACACCTGCGGCAGCTGGAGCAGTGGCTGCGCTCGTACCGCCCCGGCGAACTCTTCGACGCCGAGGGCAGGCCCACACCCGCGGTGCTCGCGTGCGTACCGGAGGGGCCCCGCCGCCTCGGCGCGAACCCGCACGCCAACGGCGGCCTGCTGCTGCGCGAGCTGCCCCTGCCGCCGCTGGAGCGGCACGCGGTCACCGTCGACAAACCGGGCGCCACCCAACACGAACCCACGCGCGTCCTCGGGGACCTGCTGGAAGACGTCATGACCCGGACCGCCGAGCGCAGGGACTTCCGGCTCGTGGGCCCGGACGAGACGGCCTCGAACCGGCTCCAGGCCGTCTTCCGGGCCACCGACAAGGCGTGGCAGGCCACCACCCTGCCCACGGACGAACACCTAGGCCGGCACGGCAGGGTGATGGAGGTCCTCTCCGAGCACCTGTGCCAGGGATGGCTGGAGGGATACCTGCTCACCGGCCGGCACGGCTTCTTCTCCTGCTACGAGGCGTTCGTGCACATCGTCGACTCCATGGTCAACCAGCACATCAAATGGCTGAAGGTCTCCCGCACCCTGCCCTGGCGCCGGCCCGTCGCCTCGCTCAACTACCTGCTCACCTCGCACGTCTGGCGCCAGGACCACAACGGCTTCTCCCACCAGGACCCCGGCTTCGTCGACCACGTCCTCAACAAGAGCGCCGACGTCGTCCGCGTCTACTTCCCGCCCGACGCCAACACCCTGCTGTCGGTCGCCGACCACGTCCTGCGCAGCCGCGACCACGTCAACGTCGTCGTCGCCGGGAAACAGCCCGGCTTCGACTGGCTCGACCTGGAACAGGCCCGCGCCCACTGCGCCCGCGGCGCCGGCATCTGGACCTGGGCCGGCACCGAGGAGAGCGGCCGCGAGCCCGACGTCGTCCTCGCCGCCGCCGGCGACGTGCCCACGCAGGAGGTCCTGGCCGCCGCGAGCCTGCTCCGGCGCCACCTGCCGGACCTGGCCGTCCGGGTCGTCAACGTCGTCGACATCGCCCGCCTCATGCCGAGCGGCGAACACCCCCACGGCATGCCGGACGCCGAGTTCGACGCCCTGTTCACCCGCGACAAGCCGGTCGTCTTCGCCTACCACGGCTACCCCTGGCTCATCCACCGCCTGGCCTACCGGCGTGCGGTCCACGGCGACCTGCACGTGCGCGGCTACAAGGAGTCCGGGTCCACGACCACGCCGTTCGACATGGTCGTCCGCAACGACCTCGACCGCTACCGCCTGGTCATGGACGTCATCGACCGCGTCCCCGGCCTCGCCGTACGGGCCGCAGCAGTGCGCCAGACCATGGCCGACGCCCGCACCCGCCACCACGCCTGGGTCCGCGAGCACGGCACGGACCTGCCCGAGGTGGCCGACTGGACGTGGGACGGCTGACGGCGCCTCAGCCGCGGCCCGCCGCCTGGGAGGCGATCACGGCCGCCTGGATGCGGCGCTCGACGCCCAGCTTGGCGAGCAGGCGCGAGATGTGGTTCTTCACCGTCTTCTCGGACAGGAACAGCTCCTTGCCGATCTGGCGGTTGGTCAGTCCGGCCCCCACCAGGGCCAGGATGTCGCGCTCGCGCGGGGAGAGGCCGGCCAGCCGGGCGTCCTGCGGCCCTGTCTCGTCCTCGCCGCGCAGGCTGCTCATCAGACGAGCCGTCGTGGCCGGATCCAGCATGGACTGGCCGGAGGCGACCGTACGGATCGCGGCGACCAGGTCGGAGCCCTTGATCTGCTTGAGGACGTAGCCCGCCGCCCCGGCCATGATCGCGTCCAGCAGGGCGTCGTCGTCGTCGAACGACGTCAGCATCAGACAGGCGAGACCCGGCAGGCGCGAGCGCAGTTCCCGGCACACCGAGATGCCGTCGCCGTCCGGCAGCCGCACGTCCAGCACGGCGACGTCGGGGCGCAGGGCCGGGCCGCGGGCCAGGGCGTGCTCGATGCCGCCGGCCTCGCCGACGACCGTGATGTCGTCCTCGCCGTCCAGCAGGTCGCGGATGCCGCGCCGGACGACCTCGTGGTCGTCCAGGAGGAAGACCCGGATCGGCCTCTCCCGGGAGAACGCCTGTGACTGCTCCACTGCCTGCTCCTGTCCGACGGTCGGCGCACTGCCACGATGATTCGATCATGAACCGGCGGGGCGGTGACCGCCATGGGCCGAACGGCCCCGGGGCGGGGTGGGGCGGCGGCTTCAGGCGCGTGGCGCGGCGGTGCCCGGCCTCACACGGGCCAGCCGTAGGACGGCGAGGTCCTGGGCTCCGGCGCGGCCCCCACGGCCTCGACGTCGTGCGCGGCGGTGCTCAGCAGCTTGTCGCCGAGGTCGCGCAGGGCCCGGCCCACGGCGAACTCGTCGCCGATCTCCGGGACGTCCTTGTCGCCGGGGGCGCGCTGGGCTGTTCCCCGGCCGGTGAGCGAGGTGGTTCCCGTCTCCAGCACCACCTGGGCCTTCGTCGTTCCCTCGTCCTCGGAAAGTCGAAGGCGAACGTTCCACTCGGTCGTGTGCGGCATGGCTCGCTCCTCGTTCTGGTCCGGTCCCCGCGGCGGGTGCGCAAAGCCCCGGGGCACGGTTTTCGGCGAGGTCTACCTCCTCAACGTACCTCGCCCGGCGCCGCTCCTCTCGGCGCCCGCCCGCCGCGCCTGCCGTGCCGTGGTGCGCCGGCCGTGGCGGCGGTGACCGGAGGGCGCCGCCACGGCCGGGGACGCGGACGTCAGGTGGTCTGGGCCTGGTCGTAGAGCTTCTTGACGTCGTCGCCGAAGTACGGGCCGAACATCGTGTTCGGCAGGAAGACGTAGCCGAAGCTGTTGACCGAGGCCTGCAGGCCGGTGCCCGAGGCCTCGTCGAACGAGGTGAACCACGGGCCGCCGCTCGAGCCGCCGGTCATGTTGCAGCCGAGGCCGTGGTCGGTGGTCAGCAGGAAGTCCTTGGAGCTCTTGCCGCTGCAGTGGATGAGCTTGGTGCCGTCGTACGGGGAGGCGGCGGGGAAGCCGAAGGAGTACATGGCCTTGTTGTAGCCGCCGTTGAACTCCAGGCCCTGGGCCCCGACGACGTCGGTGAGCCTCTTGCCGTCCACGGGGGCCACGACGGCGGCGCCCACGTCGTAGTTCATGCCCGTCTGCTCGTTGGCCACCCACTGCGGGGTGGACATCGTCTTGCTCGCGGTCCACTTGCCGTACGGGGTCTGCCCGTTGTCGTAGCCGGGAGCGAACACCCAGTTGGTGTGCCAGGCGCCCTGGTACTTCACGCAGTGCCCGGCGGTGATCACGGTGCTGCCGTTCTTGCTGGTGACCGCGTCGCCGGAACACGAGGCGTTGCGTCCCTGCATGGTGAAGAACACGCGGCCGGACGTCCGGACGACGGCGCCCCCGCCCGTCCACGGGGCGCCGGCCTGGGGGAAGGACCTGGTCCGTGGCGCGGCCGGGGCGGTCGGCGCGACGGTCGTCGTCCTGCCGCCGCGCTCGGGCGCCGCGGACGCGGCGTCCGGGGCGACCGGGAGGAGGTCCAGCGGGGTGGCCGTCCGCATCCGGTCGGGCGTCCAGTAGTCGCTCGCCTTCTGCCGGGCGGCGGCCGAGGCCGCGAGGGTGTGAACGGTCCCTGGTGCCGGCGGGGCGCCGGCGGCCGCGGTGGCCTGCGTGCCCGCGGTGACCAGGGCGCCGGCGATCAGCAGGATGCCGGCGGTCGTGCGGCGGGGTCGTCTCACGCGTACTCCTTCTGCCGAGGCCGCGCGCGGCGAGCCGCGCGGGCTCTGTGGGGGCCGGACCGGGCGCGGTGCGGGCGGTCCGGGCAGACGAGTGGTGCGGATGCGCAGGAGCGGTGCGTGAGGCAGGGTGCCACGGAAGGCCAACTATTGACAGGGGCGTGTCAAGTTTGGCCGGTTGGAGTGCGGACGTGCGGCGGCCCCGGCCGCCGGGCGGATGCCGGCGGGCCGGGGCCGTGAGCGAGGCGTGGGTCGGTCAGTGGGACAGGTGGACGTCCTGGTGCATGACCTCCTGGATGTCGGTGCCGGCCTTGTCGAGCAGCTGTTCGGCGAGGCCGTTGAGGGCGCGGGCGGCCGCGACCTCCTCGCCGACCCGCTGCTGGCGGCGGTCGTCCGGATGGCGGTTGGCGATGCCCTGAGCGGCGAGCTGCGAGCCGTCGTGCATCTTCAGACGCACGTCGGCCTGCGTGGTGGCGTCGATCTCGCGGAACTCCATCTGGATGTTGCAGTCGACGATCGTCTCCATGGGGATCACCTGCGGATCTGTTCGGTGGGGGATCGGTTCGGGTCCCTCGCCCCCGCTCCGGGGACGGGGAGGGCACCCGTCGCTACGGCGCGGAGGCGGCGGGCGTCAGATGGCCGGTGAACCAGTCGCGGGCGAGGTCCGCGACGGCGTCCAGGGTTCCGGGCTCCTCGAAGAGGTGCGTGGCGCCGGGCACGACGGCCAGTCTGTTCTCGCAGCGCAACTGCTGTGCGGCGCGGCGGTTGAGGTCGAGCACCACGTCGTCCAGGCCGCCCACGACGAGCAGGGTCGGCGCCGTGACGTCACCCAGCCGGGGCCCCGCGAGATCGGGCCGGCCGCCGCGCGAGACGACGGCGGCGACACCGCCCGCGTCCGGGCCGCCGGGGGCGTCCGCGGCCGCCCACAGGGCGGCTGCCGCGCCCGTGCTCGCGCCGAAGTAGCAGACGGGCCCCGCCGCGCGACGGCGCAGCCAGCGCGTGACCTCCGTCAGCCGGCGCGCCAGCGGCTCGACGGCGAACACGTTGGCCCGGTCGGTCTCCTCCTCGGGGGTGAGCAGGTCGAACAGGAGGGTGGCCAGGCCCGCGTCGTTCAGGGCGCGGGCCACCGCGCGGTTGCGGGGACTCAGCCGGCTGCTGCCGCTGCCGTGCGCGAAGACCACCAGCCCGGGGGCGCCCTCGGGGAGGGTCAGGTCGCCGGCGAGCTCGACGGCCCCGCCCTCCACCGGCAGCCGCACCGGGCCCGTCGCGAGCCGGCCGGGGCCGCCGCCTCCCGCGTCCTCGTCGCGGGTCTCCGCCGCGTTGCGGCGCAGGAGCTCCATGACCTCCTCGTCCTCGGTCTGGGAGAAGTCGTGGTACCACTCGCCCACCGCGGAGAAGACCGCCGGAGTGGACAGGCACACCAGCTCGTCCACCTTCGCCCGGAACGTCTCGGCCGTGTCCGGGGGCGCCACCGGCACGGCCAGCACCACCCGGGCGGCTCCCTGCGCCCCCGCCACCTGGACGGCGGCGGACGCGGTGGCGCCGGTCGCGATGCCGTCGTCGACCACCACGGCCGTACGGCCCCGCAGCGGGACGCGCGGGCGCCCGGCGCGGAACCGCTCGGCCTGCCGGGCCAGCTCCGCCTCCTCGCCGCGCTGGACCTCGGCGAGGTCGTCCTCGTCGATGCGGCTCATGCGGACGATGTCGTCGCTGACCACCCGCACCCCGCCCTCGCCGATGGCTCCGAAGCCGAGCTCGCGGTGGTAGGGCACGCCCAGCTTGCGGACGAGGATGACGTCGAGCGGCGCCCGCAGCGCGTGGGCGATCTCGAAGGCCACGGGAACGCCGCCCCGTGGCAGGCCCAGCACGACCGGACGTTCGTCGCGCAGATGTTCCAGCCGCTCGGCGAGGCGCCGACCGGCGTCCACCCGGTCGATGAATCGCATGATCCACCTCTGACCCCGGGGCCCGGCTCCGGAGGCTCCGGAAGACAAGGAAAGCCGTCCGTCCAGGGAGCCTTACTTCCAATATGACGGCCTTGGAGTGGTTAGTCCACGCCAGCCCCGGCCGTCCCGTACCGGTCTAGGGGGTGTCCGGTGGGTCGGTGCGGGTCCTGCGGTGTCCGCTGGGGCCACCTCCCAGCGGTAGCCGGGGGAGGATCGCAAGGCGGAGCATCTGCCTCGGACCGGGCGTCCTCGGCTGATGCGACAACGCAGCGAGGTGCCGTGCCGGGCTCCGCAGGGCCCGTGCTGACCCATCGGACACCCCCTAGTCCTCACCGAGCGCCGCACGCAACCGGGCCGCCACCGCCGCCGCCTCCTCGTCGGAGCCGTAGCGCGTACGGGGCCAGAAGAACCCCCGCAGACCGTCCTTGCGGTTGCGCGGCACGACGTGCACGTGGAAGTGGGGCACGGACTGGCTGACCCGGTTGTTGGCGGCCACGAACGAGCCGGCGGCGTCCATGGCGCGCTCCACCGCGCCCGCGACCCGCTGCACCCGGGTGAAGAACGGTCCGAGGTCCCCGGCGGGCAGGTCGGTGAGCGTCTCGGCGTGCCGCCGGGGCACCACCAGCACATGGCCCGGGAACAACGGACGCGCGTCCAGGAACGCCACCGCCGTCTCGTCCTCCAGGACGAGGTGAGCGGCCGTCGCGCCGGCCGCGATCGCACAGAAGATGCAGTCCACGGGGACAGTCAACTACCCCCGGGCCCGGCATCCGGCTGGAATGGGGCCCGTGGCGGTGAATCGCCCGTCCGCCCCGGGCAAGGGTCACCCATGCCCCTCCTCGTCGGCACCTCCGGCTGGCAGTACAAGGACTGGCGCGGCGACCTCTACCCCGCGGACCTGCCGCAGCGGTTGTGGCTGGAGGAGTACGCGGCGCGGTTCACGACCGTCGAGAACAACAACGCCTTCTACCGGCTGCCCAAGCCCGAGACCTTCGCCGACTGGCGCGAGCGCACCCCCGACGGGTTCGTGATGGCCGTCAAGGCCAGCCGCTACCTCACCCACATCAAGCGGCTGCGCGAGCCCGAGGAGCCCGTCGACCGGCTCATGCGGCACGCCTCCGGGCTGGGGGAGCGGCTCGGTCCCGTGCTGCTCCAGCTGCCCCCGACGCTGCGGGCCGACGCCGCGCTCCTGGACGCCGCGCTCGCCTGCTTCCCCGCCGGGACGCGCGTCGCCGTCGAGCCCCGGCACGACTCCTGGTGGACGGAGGAGATCCGCTCGGTGCTGGAGGACCGGGGCGCCGCCCTGTGCTGGGCCGACCACGACTCCCGGCCGGTGACGCCGCTGTGGCGCACGGCCGGCTGGGGTTACGTGCGCTTCCACTGCGGCCGGGCGCAGCCGTGGCCGCGCTACGGACGGCAGGCGCTCGGCACCTGGGCCCGGCGCGTCGCCGACACCTGGCCCGACGACGCCGACGTGTACACCTACTTCAACAACGACCCCGGCGGCGCAGCCGTCCACGACGCGGCCGCCTTCGCCCGCGCCGCGGCCTGTCTGGGGCGCACGGTGAGCCGCACTCCGGACACTTCCTAGGCACGTCCCGATCGGCGGCTCCCGCCCTGCGCGGTAAGGGGCCGCGTGCCAGGGTAGCCGTGTACGGACGGAAGCGCCGGTGAAGGAGCAGCACATGCCCAGAGGATCCAGCCCCAAGCGCGAGCGCCAGTACGAGTACATCAAGGACAGCGTGCGCGACCGCGGCGAGAGCGAGAAGCGGGCCAAGGAGATCGCGAGCCGCACCGTCAACAAGGAACGGGCCCGCGCGGGCGAGTCCAAGACCGCGAGCCGCACGTCCCTGGACGACATGTCGTCCTCGCGTCGCGGCGGCCAGCGCTCGCACTCCGGGGCCCAGGGGCCCACCAAGGAACAGCTGTACAACGAGGCCAGGCAGAAGAACATCCACGGCCGCTCGGACATGACCAAGGAGGAGCTGAAGAAGGCGCTCGGCCGCTGAGGAGCCGGCCACGGGCCCTTTGTAGGAACCGCACAGCCGCAGGCCGCCAGCGCTGACCGGGCCCCCCGCGTCGGGACGGCCGGGGCATCGGTGAGGATGAGCGGGTGCCCGAACCCCTGAACCCCGCCGACCCCGCCTTCGCACGTGACCCGTACCCCGCCTACGCACGGCTGCGCGAGCAGGCCCCCGTGGCCCGGGTGGCGCTGGCCAACGGCACGCACGCGTGGCTGGTCACCGGCCACGAACAGGCGCGCGCCGTGCTGGCCGACCCCCGGTTCTCCAACGTGCCGGCGCCGGGCGCGGGCCGGCCCAAGCCCGATTCCCCGGCGCAGCGCGCCCGCGGATGCCTGGCCCGCCACATGCTCAACTCCGACGCCCCCGACCACCTGCGGCTGCGCCGGCTGACCACCGCCGCGTTCACCCCGCGCCGCGTCGACGCGCTGCGCCCGCGCATCGAGCGGCTCACCGACGGGCTGCTGGCCGGACTCTCGGCACGGCTGGAGCTCGACGGCGGCGCCGACCTCGTCGACGCGTTCGCCTTCCCCCTGCCCGTGCTGGTGATCGGCGAGGTGCTGGGCGTACCTGAGGCCGACCGCGCGGAGCTGCGCGAATGGACCTACCGGGTGGGTTCGCCGGCGGACGCGCTCGTGGAGGGCGCGGTGGACGAGGCGTGGGTGCGGCTCCACGCCTACTTCTCCGCGCTGATCGCGCGGAAGCGGCGGGCGCCGGGCGAGGACCTGTTCAGCGCGCTGGTGCACGACGCGAGCGAGGGCGGCCTGGACGACGGCGAGCTGCTCGCCATGGCCTTCCTGCTGCTGTTCGCGGGCTACGAGACGACCATGAACCTGCTCGCGTCGGCGTCCCTGTCGCTGCTCGAGCACCCCGCCGAACTGGCCGCCGCGCGCGAGGGCGGGCCGGAGCGCTGGGCGGCGGTCGTCGAGGAGGTGCTGCGGCACGCCAGCCCGCTGGAGGGCACCACCTGGCGGCGCACCACCGCCGCGGTCGACCTGGGCGGCGAAGGCGTCATACCCGCCGGGGACTCGGTCCTCGTCGTACTCGCCGCCGCCAACCGCGACCCCGCCCACTTCCCCGAGCCGGACGCCTTCCGCCCGGACCGCCATCTGACCGGTGCGGACCGGGCCGCCCCGCACCTGGCCTTCGGTCACGGCCCGCACTTCTGCCTCGGCGCGCGCCTCGCGCGCCTGGAGGCGGCCGTCGCGCTGCCACGGCTCTTCGCCGCCTTCCCCGGCCTGGCCCTGGCCGCCGATCCGCAGCGGCTTCCCTACCGCCCGGGTCTGCTGGTGCGCGGACCGCGCAGGCTGCCGGTCACTCTGCGGTGAACGCCGCGGGCCGTCGACGGGTCGGCGCGGCCACGACGGCCGTCACCTTCCCGGTCCACTCCCGGCCGCACGCCCCAGGACGGGCTCGGCCCCACCCGCCCGGGGCCGCGGCCGAACGGGTGGCGTGAATCGCGCCCCGCGGCCCCCTGCCGGAAGGTGGGAACGTGACGGCCCTCCAGCCCCCCGCGACGGCGCACGGCACGAGCAACCGGCCCGGCCGCCCCGACGACCACGTCGTCGTGCTCTTCGGCGCCACCGGCGACCTCGCCAGACGCAAGCTGCTGCCCGGGCTGTACCGGCTCGCCCGGGCGGGGCTCATGCCGTACCGCTACCGGATCGTGGGCTCGGCGCCGGCCGCCTCCGCGCTCACCGACGAGGAGTTCCGCGCCCACGCCCGGCAGGCCGTCACCGAGTTCGGCGCGGAGCAGCTCTCCGGCGCGCACTGGGCGGCCTTCGAGAGCACGCTGAGCTTCGGGGCCGCCGACCCCGAGGACCCCCAGCCGCTGCTCGCCGCCGTACGGGCCGCCGAGCAGGCCGTCGGTGGCAGCCCCCGCAGGCTCTGCCACCTGGCCGTGCCACCGAGCGCCTTCGCCTCCGTCATCGGCATGCTGGGCCGCTGCGGGCTCGCCGAGCGGGCACGCGTCATCGTCGAGAAGCCCTTCGGCACCGACCTCGCCTCCGCCCGCGCCCTCAACGAGACGGTCCACGCGGTCTTCGACGAGTCCCGGGTCTTCCGCATCGACCACTTCCTCGGCAAGGAGTCCGTCGACAACATCCTCGCGCTCCGCTTCGCCAACGGTCTCTTCGAACCCGTCTGGAACCGCGACCACATCAGCCACGTCCAGATCGACGTGCCCGAGACGATCGGCATCGAGGGCCGCGCCGGGTTCTTCGAGGAGACCGGCACGTTCCGCGACATGATCGTGACCCACCTCTTCCAGGTGCTCGGCTTCGTCGCGATGGAACCGCCCGTCCGCCTTGAGGCGACGTCCCTGCGGGACGAGAAGGCCAAGGTCTTCGAGGCGATGAAACCGCTCGATCCGGCGCACGTCGTCCGCGGCCAGTACGCGGGGTACCGCGCGGAACCGGGCGTCGACCCGCACTCCGGCACCGAGACCTTCGCCGCCCTGCGCGTGGAGGTCGACAACTGGCGGTGGGCCGGCGTCCCGTTCTTCCTGCGCTCCGGCAAGTCCCTCGGCCGGCGGCGCCAGGTCGTCGCCCTCTCCTTCAAGGAACCGCCGCTGCGCATGTTCCCCGTCGACGCGCACACGGGGGGCGGCCCGCGGAGCAACACCCTGGTCGTCGACTTCGACGACCCCGGCTGGATCTCCGCCCGCTTCCTGGCCAAGGAGCCGGGCCCCGCGATGCGGCTCGGCCCGGCGGCCATGACCTTCCGCTACGCCGACTCCACGGGCCGGCGGCGCGGACTCGAGGGCTACGAACGGCTCCTCCTCGACGCCATGCTCGGCGACCAGTCCCTCTTCACCCGCGCGGACGGGATCGAGCGCCTGTGGGAGGTGTCCGAACCCCTCTTCCAGGCACCGCCGGCCGTCCTGCCGTACGCGCCCGGATCCTGGGGCCCGGCGGCGGCGGACGACCTCGTCGCCCCCCACCGCTGGTACCTCCCGGACATTCCCGTCGAAGATCCGGGAAGAGGAACCACATGACGAAGCTCGGTCTTCCCGACACCATCCGCGCCTGTCTGTTCGACATGGACGGCGTGCTGACCCAGACCGCCACCGTGCACGCCGCCGCCTGGAAGGAGACGTTCGACGCGTTCCTCCACCGGCGCGACGGCGCCGCCTTCCGGCCGTTCGACGCCGTGACGGACTACGACGAGTACGTCGACGGCATGCCCCGGGCGGACGGCGTGCGCTCCTTCCTCGCCTCCCGCGGCATCCGCCTGCCGGAGGGCGACGAGGACGACCCGCCGGACCGCGACACCGTGCACGGCCTCGGCAACCGCAAGAACCGGCTGGTCCTGGAGAAGATCAAGGAACTCGGGGTCCAGGCGTACGCCGGCTCCGTCCGCTACGCCGAGGCCGCCCGGGCAGCCGGTCTGCGCCGGGCCGTGGTGTCCTCCAGCGCCAACTGCCACGAGGTGCTGGTGGCCGCCGGCATCGACGCCCTCTTCGAGGTGCGCGTCGACGGAGTGGTCGCGGCCGAGCAGCGGCTGCCGGGCAAGCCCCACCCCGACACCTTCCTCGCCGCGGCCCGGGCGCTCGGCGTGCCGGCCGCCGAGGCGGCCGTCTTCGAGGACGCCCTGGCCGGCATGGAGGCCGGGCGCGCCGGCGGGTTCGGTTTCGTCGTCGGCGTGAACCGGGCCGGCCAGGCCGACGCCCTGCGCGAGCACGGAGCCGACACGGTCGTCGACGACCTGGCCGACCTGCTGGGGGAGGCCTCATGATCACCCATCCGGCCTACATGGTCGAACCCTGGTGCCTGCGCGAGACCGAGCTCAATCTCGACGTGCTCTCCCAGAGCGAGTCCGTCTTCGCGCTGTCCAACGGGCACGTGGGCTGGCGGGGCAACCTCGACGAGGGAGAGCCGCACGGCCTGCCGGGCAGCTACCTCAACGGCGTGTACGAGTTCCGGCCGCTGCCCTACGCCGAGGCCGGATACGGCTATCCGGAGTCCGGCCAGACCATCATCAACATCACCAACGGCAAGCTGATCCGCCTCCTGGTCGACGACGAGCCCTTCGACCTGCGCTACGGCAAGCTCCACAAGCACGAGCGGGTGCTGGACTTCCGCACCGGGCTGCTCCACCGCACCACCGAGTGGACGTCCCCGAGCGGGCGGAGCGTCCGGGTGCACTCGACCAGGCTGGTCTCCTTCACCCAGCGCGCGGTGGCGGCCGTCTCCTACGAAGTCGAGCCGCTCGACGACGAGATGCGCATCGTCCTGCAGTCGGAGCTGGTCGCCAACGAGCAGCTGCCCCAGCACGGCGGTGACCCGCGGGCCGCCGCCGTGCTGGAGGCGCCGCTGGAGCCCGAGCAGCACGGCGCCCACGGCCCGCGCATCCGGCTGCTGCACCGGACGGCCCGCAGTGGTCTGCGCGTGGCCGCGGCCGCCCACCACTTCATCAGCGGCGGTGAGAAGACGGAGTCGTCGTCGGAGAGCAGCGAGGACCTGGCCCGGCTCACCGTCACCTCGCGGCTGCGGCCCGGCCAGCGGCTGCGGATGGAGAAGATCGTCGCCCACGGCTGGTCGGCGGTCCGTTCGGCCCCCGCGGTGCACGACCAGGTCGACGCGGCGCTGGCGGCCGCCGCCAGCACCGGGTGGCAGGGGCTGGTGCGGGACCAGCGCGGTTACCTGGAGGACTTCTGGGCGCGCGCCGACGTGGTGGTGGACGGCGACGCGGAGATCCAGCAGGCCGTCCGGTTCGCGCTCTTCCACGTCCTGCAGGCGGGCGCCCGGGGCGAGGCGAGGGCCCTGCCGGCCAAGGGGCTGACCGGCCCCGGCTACGACGGCCACTGCTTCTGGGACACCGAGACGTTCGTCCTGCCGGTGCTGACGTACACCGCGCCGCAGGCGGTCGAGCAGGCGCTGCGCTGGCGGTACAGCACGCTGGCGGCGGCCCTGGAGCGCTCCCGGCAGCTCGGCTTCCAGGGTGCCGCCTTCCCCTGGCGGACCATCAACGGCAGCGAGTGCTCGGGCTACTGGCCCGCCGGAACCGCCGCCTTCCACATCAACGCCGACATCGCCGACGCCGTCGTGCGCTACGTGCGGGCCACCGAGGACGAGGGGTTCGAGCAGGAGGTGGGGCTGCCGCTGCTGGTGGAGACGGCCCGGCTGTGGCGCTCGCTGGGCCACCACGACCACCACGGGGACTTCCACATCGACGGTGTGACCGGCCCGGACGAGTACAGCGCCATCTCCGACGACAACCTCTACACGAACCTGATGGCGCAGCACAATCTGCGCGAGGCCGCCGGGATGGTCGAGCGCCACCCCGACCTGGCGGCGACCCTCGGGGTGGACGACGAGGAGACGGCCGCCTGGCGGGACGCCGCCGCCCGCATGACCCTGCCCTTCAACCCGGAACTCGGCGTGCACGAGCAGTCCGCGGGCTTCACCCGGCACCAGGTGTGGGACTTCTCGCGCACCGGCGAGGACCGGTACCCGCTGATGCTGAACTTCCCCTACTTCGACCTCTACCGCAAGCAGGTGGTCAAGCAGGCGGACCTCGTCCTCGCCATGTGCCTGCGGGGGGACGCCTTCACGCCCGAGGAGAAGGCCCGCAACTTCGCCTACTACGAGCCGCTGACCGTGCGGGACTCCTCGCTGTCGGCCTGCGGGCAGGCCGTCATGGCCGCCGAGGTCGGCCACATGCGCCTGGCCTACGACTACCTGGGCGAGGCGGCCATGATGGACCTCTCCGATCTGGAGGGGAACACCCGCGACGGCATCCACATCGCGTCGCTGGCGGGCACGTGGTTCGCGCTCGTCATCGGTTTCGGGGGGATGCGGGAGTACGACGGGCTGCTGGCCTTCACCCCGCGGCTGCCGGAGCAGCTCGGGCGCCTCTGCTTCACGGTGCAGTTCCGCGAGCGCCGGCTGAGGGTGGAGATCACGGGCCAGACCGCGACGTACACCCTGCTGGAGGGCGAGGACCTGGGCATCCGGCACTGCGGCGAGCGCCTGACGATCTCGGCGGGCGAGCCGGAGTCCCGGCAGGTGCCGCCCATCCCCGCGGGAACCCCGCCGGAGCAGCCGGCGGGCCGCTCCCCGGCCCGGCGCGGCCGGGGAGCGGGGCACGGCGAGGTGGACGGCGGTCACTGACCGGGCGCCGCCGGCCCCCGGGATCACGGCCGGGGACCGGCGGCCGGGTCTACTGCGTACTGCTGCGCCATCCGTAGCGGCTCTTGCGCAGTCGTCGCCGCATGCGGCGCAGCGGGTGGCGCTCGATCTGCTCGCGGGAGTGGCGGTCGAGTTCCTCCGCCAGCCGCTCGGTGCGCTTCTCCACGTCGAGCTCGTCCAGGATGCGGTCGACCTCGGCCAGCAGCGCCCCGTGCAGCTGCCACTGGCGCGGGTGGACGCGGACGCCGTCGAGCAGCAGGTGGGCGGCCCGGTCGCGGCTCGCCCGGCCCTCGGCGAGCTCCTTCAGCAGCCGGTCCTCGGCCTCCTCGGCGTTGGCGGTCACCTGAGTGGTGATCAGCACGGCGAAGCTCTCGATGGCCGTGGCCAGGTGGCGGAAGACCTCCTCCAGGGCGACCGCGACCTCCGGGGCGAACAGGGTCTCCTCGGTGCGTTCCTTGGCCAGGTCGGTGAGCGTGCGGCAGATCACCCGCAGGACGACGGCGGCGATCTCCAGCGTGTCGAGGCCCGTGCGCAGCACGACCCGGAAGAGCAGCCCCTCCTTGACCCGCGGGTTGAGCTTCAGGCTGTCCTCGGCCTGTCGCAGGGAGGCGTCCACCTGCGTGATGTCGTTGTCCAGCCGGCGGGCCTCGTGGAGGCGGGCGGCCGCCTCCGCGACCGGGGTGTGACCGGTGACGGTCTCGCCGATGTGCTGGAGCAGCCGCCGCATGCGGCGGGCCAGGTCCTCGATGGCGTCGCCGGCCGGCTGGACCCAGACCGGAGGCACGAACAGGAGGTCGAACATCAGGCCGACGACCGCACCGATCAGCGTCTCCAGGACCCGGTCCCAGGCGGTCTCCGCCACCCGGGTCACCCCCAGGACCAGCATGGCGCTGATCGCCACCTCGGGGACGAACTCCCCCACCCGTACGAAGCGCCCGATGACCAGGGAGGCCAGGATGATCAGTCCCAGGCTCCACCACGTCAGGCCGACCAGGGCGCTGAAGCCGATGGCGATGAGCACGCCGGCGACCACGGAGTTGACTCTGCGGATGCCGGTGGTGAGCGTGGAGTAGAGGGTCACCTGCACGACGAGCAGCGCGGTGAGGGGTGCGGTCAGCGGAGCCGGCTCGTTGCTCAGCCACAGGGCCACCACGTAGGCGATCACCGAGGCCAGCGTGGAGCGGACGGCCTGGACGAAGGCCGGCTCCCTGCCGCGTCGGACCAGTGTGGTCAAAGGGTCGGTGAAATATGGCACTTCATGCCTGTTCCCGTGTGACTCCAGTGAACACTGTGTCGTCACCGGTGTGGCGTAACACACGCCGCCCCTGAGGGGCCGCCCCTGTGCGGCCGGCGTGGCCGCGTGCCTCCGGGCCGGCCGCGGCCGTCAGGACGGGGCGTGGTCCGGGTGCGCGGTGAGGACGAGGCGGGTCTCCAGCTCGTGCTCGCCGGGGACGGTGCCGTGGTCCTCGACGCCGAACGCGGCGGCGAGTTCCTCCCGCACCTGACGCACGGGGTCGGCGGCACCGAAGAGGTCGACGGTCACCGCGCCGCCCAGGGGCGAGGGGACGGTCGTCCCGGGTGCGACGCGCGTCCGCGCGTCGACCACCGTGGACCACACCGTGGGGGCGCCCGCGCCCGTGTCGACCGCCCGGACCTTGGAGCCGGAGGGGAAGGCGCTCTCCAGCGCTTCGAACACCGCCGTGGCGTCGTCGTGACCGCAGCTGGTCAGGTGGACGCTGACGTGGTCCGCAGTGTCGGGACCGCTCATCGCGGTGCTCCTTCGCCGTCGGGGAGTGCCGAGGGGGCCGGTCTGCCTCCGAGCGTACGAGAGGAGTCCCGGCCCGGCGCGGCGGCGGGGTCCGTCCAGGCCATCCGGGGACGGACGACGGGGCAACGTCAAAGGAATTCTTTGATCCAATCACGGAATTCATTATTCGACTTATAGGGGAAAGCTCGCTACCTTCGGCAGGGTTCGAAGAGGCCCCGCGTTCCCGTGCCCGCCTCTTCCCCTCCTCCGACTCGATGGGTGGTGTTCTCCGTGCCGCGTGAGCGCCGGGTGGCGACCCCGTGGAAGTTCATGGCCGCGACGGCGATCCTGTGGGGATCGGCCTTCCCGGCGATCCGGGTCGGGCTGGAGGGGTATTCCCCGACGGCCATCGCCGTCCTGCGCCTGGCCTTCGCCCTGCTCTTCCTCGTGCCGTGCCTGCTGACCGGCCGCATCAGCCGGCTGCGCCGCGGCGACGCCCTGCGCATGGCCGGGTTCGGCGTGACCGGCATGACCGCCTACCAGCTGCTGCTCTACGCGGGCGAGCGCCACGTCGAGGGCGGCACGGCCGCCATGCTCGTGGCCACCTCCCCTGTCTTCGCCACGGCGCTCGGCATGCTCGTGCTGCGCGAACGCCCCGGCGCGTGGGGCATCGCGGGACTGCTCGTGGCCCTCGGCGGCGCCCTCGTGGTGGCCACGGCCGGCGGCGAGGGGGGCGGCTCGCGGTCGGGCATGGCGATGATCGTGGCCGCGGCGGCGGCCCAGGCGACGTCCTTCATCCTGCAAAAGCCCCTGCTGCGCCGCTACTCCGGCATGGACTGCATCTTCTACGGCAGCCTCTTCGGCCTCCTCCCGCTGCTGGTCTTCGCCCCCCAGGCGGCCGGCCAGGCGCTCGCCGCCGGCTGGCAGCAGAGCGCGGCGGTGGTCTGGCTGGGCCTGGCCTGCACCGTCCTGGCCTTCTGCACGTGGTCGCGCGTCCTCAACGCGGCTCCGGCGTCGACGAGTTCGCTCGTCCTGTACGCCGTGCCCGTCGCGGCCCTGGCGCTGGACGCCGTGCTCCTCGGTGCCGTACCGGCCCCGACGGCCTGTCTGGGCGGCCTGATCGTGCTCGCCGGAGTCGGCGTCGCCGCCGTCCGCCGCGCCCCCCGCCCGCCGGCGCCGTCGGAGCCGGTCGCCCGGGGCGGACCGGTCTCCCGCGAGGAGACCGCACGGCACGAGGAGACCGGCGTCCGCAGCCCGTCATCCGTCTGACCTGCCGGAGAGCCGGCGGTGCATCCTCCCCGAGGATGCCCGCCGGCTCTTTCCGTCATGCGACCGGGCCGGCGACGCCGCCCGGCACGCGGCCGCGGGCGGGACGTACCGGTCGGGCCTCCCCCTGGCGGGCGCGCCCGGCGGCGAGGAGCGCAGCCACGTCCTCCCGGTGCCCGTGGGGGACGCCCGCACGTGCCGGGAACTGGCCGGCGTCCTGCTGGCCGGTACGGCATCCACGTCCAGGCCGTCGATCCGCCCGGCGCGCCCGCCGGGGCGGCGCACCTGCGGCTCACCCCTTCCGCCGCCCACCGGATCGTCGACGTCTACCGGCTGGCCCGGGTGCTGCGGCAGGCGTGGGACGAGCTGGGGCTCTCCACGGCGGACTGACCGGCGCGGCACCGGCCGCCCACGGGTGACGTGGGCGGCCGGCCGTGCTCAGTCGACCTTCACTTCCTCCAGGCCCAGGTACATCACCTTCGGCTGGACCGGGTTGAAGGCGATGGCCGAGATGCCGTCGTGGGCGTTGTGGTTCTTGGTGACCTTGCCCGTCGACGCGTCCAGGCGGTACAGGTCCGTTCCGTAGGCCTGGAAATACGTGCCGTACTCGAAGTACAGCACGTTCGCGTCGGCCGGACTCGGCGCCAGCAGGGTGCTGTTGGTGAGCTCGGTGTCCCGGGTGTCGTCGACCACCTTGGCGAAGGTGCGGCCGCCGTCGGCCGACCGGTAGAGGTGGCGGCCCTCCGCGCCGCTGCTCGGAGCGGCCTCCACCAGGTCGATGCCCAGCGCGTAGACCACGGACGAGTCGGCGGGGGAGACGGCCGCCTGGAAGAGGTTCGCCGTACCGCCCGCGGTCGTCAGTCCGGTGGACGCGGTCCAGGTGGCGCCTCCGTCGGTGGTCACCGAACCGCCGTTGACCATGCCGCCCGCGACGGCGTGGTCGATGTTCGCGGGGTCGAAGGAGACGGCGTAGAGGTTGGTGCCGCCGCCGAAGGCCTTGGTGCCCACGCTGCGCCAGCTGGCGCCCGCGTCCGTCGAGTCGTACAGCTGCCCGTCGGCCCCGGCGAGGCGTACGTGGCCGGGGCGGTTGCGATCGGCGCCCACGCCCACGATGTCGGCGGCGGGCGACGTGAGCCGGGTGACCTTCCTGCCGTCCACCCGGGCCAGGAAACCGCCGTTGACCTCCCAGGCGAAGGCGCGGCCGCCGGGGGCGGCGGTCAGCCGCGTGATGCCGCTGCCGAGCGTCGCGACGCGGGTCCAGGTGCAGCCGGCGTCGGTCGAGCGCTGGAGCTCGCTGTTGCGGGTGGCCAGCAGGGTGTTGGGCGTGTCCAGCGCGACCAGGCCGTGGGTGTAGCTGACCGGCTTCAGGGTCCCGGTGGTCGGGGCCAGGCTCGCGCCGTCGTCGGAGGTGAACGTGACCGAGCCGTCGCCGGTGACCCGGTCGCAGGACGGGACCGTCCAGCCGGCGGGGGCCGCCGCGACGGCGGCGGGGGACTGGACGAGCACGCAGGCGGCGGCTGCGGCCGCGGTGACGGCCGCGCAGATCCGCTTGTTCATGTTCTCTCCCTTGTGGGGCACAGGCATGAGGTCGATTGACGATCATGTTTTAGCCGCCGCGCGTACGGCCCGGAACACGATCGATCGCCAATCTTTCTGCCCTGAAAGGTGCTTGACGGAAAAAATCTGGTTGAAGGGAGAAGCGACCGGATGGTTGAGGGGTGTCCCGAGTGGACGGGCCTGTCCGGAAGAAGCCCCCGTGCACCGAACGCGGGGGCAGAGCATGTAATATTCATGTCGCGCCGCTAGCTCAGTTGGTTAGAGCGGCTGACTCTTAATCAGCAGGTCCGGGGTTCGAGTCCCTGGTGGCGCACCGAACGGCCGGGGCCCCTCACCGATGGTGAGGGGCCCCGGCCCTTTTCACGCGCCCCGGCGCGTCGGCAGTCAGGCAGTCCGGCCGCCCATCACGGCGGGGAACTCCGCGGGTCCGGCGTCGAATCCGCGGACGGCTCCGCGGAACGCCCACGCCCCGGAGCCGTCCCGCACGAACTCCGCCACCGTCGCCGCCGTGGCCCACGGGACGCCGGAGAAGTCGTCGCGGGAGAGCTCCTCGTGCCCCTCGGCGATCCGGACGCCGGCGTTGGCCACGTCGCCGAAGGTCCGTCGCCCGTCGCGCTGCTGGATGACCACGCCCACCACGACGCGGACGAATTCCCCCGCCAGCCGGTCGAGTTCCAGGGTCATGATCTCGTCGGAGCCGAGCCCCTGACCGGTCCTGCTGTCCCTGTTGAGGGTGATGGTGCCGTCCGGCGAACGGCGCTCGAAGTGCACCAGGTAGGCGGGTTGGCCGTACGGGGCGTCCGCGCGGTATGTCGCGGCGACGAGGTCCAGGTCGTGGTCCGGGGCGGCGAGGGGGCTGGGATCCCACTTGAGGGCGACCGCGACCGCCCCGACCCCCTTGCTGAGACCGCTCATCGGGCTCCCCTCCTCGCGCACGGCCCGTACCGGCCCGCGCCGTCGACGGTTTATGCCGCCATGGTGCCACCGTCCGCCGCCCGCCGGCCGGGCTTTCGGCGAGCGCGCGAGGAGCCGGACCGCCCGGGTGACGAAGCCGACATGGCTGATCAGACGTCAGGTCGGCAGGATGGCGGTATGAACCGCATCTCCGCCCGTGCGCTGGTCCCGGCCCTCCTCCTGCCCCTCGCGCTCACTGCCTGCGGCACGGACCGGTCCGCCGGCCCCACCATGCGCCCGGCCGGCGCCGGTCAGACCGGCCGGCAGGACACCCATGCCGGCCTCGAAGCGCGGGCACGGGAGATCGGGACCACGACCGACCTGGTCTACGCCCTCGACGCACCCGGATTCGACGTCGCCCGGCAGTCGGTGGGGGCCCACGGGGCCGACGGCTTCTCCAGCGTCTACGCCACCGTCCGGGGCGACGCCACGATCACCCTCACCGCCGACCGCGGGGCCCTCACCGAGGCGGACTGCCCCCGGGTCCCCGTGTACGGAGCCGACGGCGCCGCCGTCTCGTGCGAGCGGGACGGTGGCGTCTGGTACCGCACCGCGGGTGACTTCCACGAGTACGCCCTGGCCAGGAACGGGCACGTGGTGCGCCTCGCGGCGGGTGGGAAGGCCGTCGACCGCGACACCCTGCGCACCGCCGCCCGGTCGGCCCACCTCGCCGACGACCGCGAGCTGGACGCCCTCCTGCCGCCCCTGCGGGGCGCCGCCGGTACGCCGCCCGAGCGAGGCGACCTGCCGCCGACGGGTGACTCCGCGCCCCGCAACCGGCCGCCGGAGGGCACCGGCGGCTGAGAGGCGGCACCCTGGTGGGGACCGCGACCGGCGGGGGCAGGCAGGGAAGGCAGACCAGCATGTTCAAGGACACCAAGGCGTTCAGCGGCTTCTCCGTGAACGACGTCGGCGAGGCGAAACGCTTCTACGGCGAGACCCTGGGCCTCACCGTGTCGGAGGACCACGGCCTGCTCCACCTGCACCTCGCCGGCGGCACCCCGGTGCTGGTCTACCCCAAGGAGAACCACACGCCCGCCTCGTTCACCGTCCTGAACTTCCCCGTCGACGACATCGAGGCGGCCGTCGAGGAGCTGGGCCGGCGCGGGGTGCGCTTCGAGCGCTACCCCGGCCTGGAACCGGACGAGAAGGGCATCTTCCGCGGCGGCGGGCCCCTCATCGCCTGGTTCACCGACCCGGCCGGCAACGTCCTGTCCGTCCTCCAGGAGGGATGACCCCCGCGGCGGACGACCGCGCGGCGGGGGCGTTGTCAGACCCTGCTGCGAGACTCTCCGCGTGAAATGGGCAGTGAGCGGGGGGAGAGGCGGGGAGGGCGTGCGGCTCTGCCCGCTGGACGGTGCGGGCCGGGCAGCCGGCCCCGTGGTGACCGAGCGGAGCCTCGCCGAGGCCGTGAGGTCGCGGCCGGAGGCCGAGCGGTGGGTGTGGCGGTCCACCGCCCGGACGTACGGGGCGCTGCTCGAAGCGGGCGTGCGCGTCGACCGGTGCTACGACGTGGAGGCCGCCGAGGCCCTGCTCATCGGCCATGAGGAGGGCCAGTCGGGCCAGCCGCGCTCCCTCGCCGCGGCCTGGGCCCGGCTGCGCGGGCTGCCCGTGCCGGCGGACCCGCCCGTGCGGGCGGCCGAGACGCAGCCGTCCCTGTTCGAGCCGGGCCCCGTGCCGCTGCCGCCCGGCGCCGACGAGCTCGACGTGCTGCTGGAGGTGTACGCGCACCAGCAGTCCCGCATCGAGCGGGCCGGGCATCCGGGGCGGCTGCGCCTGCTGACCGCCGCCGAGTCGGCGGGCATGCTCGTCGCGGCCGAGATGGGGCGCGCCGGGGTGCCCTGGCGCGCGGACGTGCACCGGGACCTGCTGACCACGCTGCTGGGGGAGCGGTATCCGGGCGGTCAGGAGACGCGGCGGCTGGCGGAGCTGGCCGAGGAGGTGTCGCAGGCGTTCGGCGAGCGCGTACGGCCCGACCTGCCCGCCGACATCGTGAGGGCCTTCGCGCGCCGGGGCGTCGCCCTGTCGTCCACGCGCGCCTGGGAGCTGCGCACGCTCGACCACCCGGCCGTGCCGCCCCTGCTGGAGTACAAGAAGCTCTACCGCCTGCACACCGCCCACGGCTGGTCCTGGCTGCAGTCCTGGGTCCGCGACGGGCGCTTCCACCCCGAGTACCTGCCCGGCGGCACAGTCTCCGGGCGGTGGACCACCAACGGCGGCGGGGCGTTGCAGATCCCCAAGGTGATCCGGCGGGCGGTCGTCGCCGACCCCGGCTGGCGGCTCGTCGTCGCCGACGCCGACCAGATGGAGCCGCGCGTGCTCGCCGCGATCTCCCGCGACCCCGGGCTGATGGACGTGGCCGGCAGTGGCCGGGACCTGTACGCGGACCTGGCCGAGCGGGCCTTCTCCGGCGACCGCGAGCGGGCCAAGCTCGCGATGCTCGGGGCGATCTACGGCCAGACCTCCGGCGACGGCCTCAAACACCTGGCCGACCTGCGGCGGCGGTTCCCCCGGGCGGTCGCCTACGTCGACGACGCCGCCCGCGCCGGCGAGGAGGGCCGGCTCGTGCGGACCTGGCTCGGGCGCACCTGCCCGCCCTCGTCCACCGCCGTCGACGACGAGGCGGGCATCCCCCAGGAGGAGGAGCCGGCCGGCTACGGCAGTACGGCCGGCGCCCGGGCCCGCGGCCGGTTCACCCGCAACTTCGTCGTCCAGGGCAGCGCCGCCGACTGGGCGCTGATCCTCCTCGCCACCCTCCGGCAGTTCCTGGCGGGGCTCCGCGCCGAGCTCGTCTTCTTCCAGCACGACGAGGTCATCGTGCACTGCCCGCGGGAGGAGGCCGGGGCCGTGGTGGAGGCGGTCCGCTCGGCGGGGGACCGCGCCGGGCGCATCGCCTTCGGCGACACACCCGTGCGGTTCCCCCTCACCACGGCGGCGGTGGAGTGCTACGCGGAGGCCAAGGCGTAACCAGGACGGCCCCGCCGTCAGGCCGCCGCGGCCTCCTCCGCCGCGCGGCGCAGCTCCTTCTTGTCGGGCTTGCCCGTCTCGGTCAGCGGCAGCGCCGCGGCGAAGGTGATGCGGGCCGGCTCGTACATCTCGCCGCGCTCCCTGCGCACGAGTGCGCGCAGCTGCCGCTCGTCCACGTCCGCGCCGGCCCGGGGCACGACGACGGCGTGGACCCGCTCCATGCTGTCCGCGTCCCGCACGCCGAAGACGGCGCTCTGCAGGACCTGCGGGTGCGAGTTGAGCAGGTCCTCCAGCTCGGACGTGTAGACGTGGCCGCCGACCACGATGATCATGTCCTTGAGCCGGTCGGCGACGGTCAGGAAGCCCTCGTCGTCCAGGAACCCGATGTCACCGGTGTGCAGCCAGCCGTCGCGCAGCACCTCGGCGGTCAGCTCGGGCTGCTTCCAGTAGCCCTGCATGAGGGAGCGGGAGCGTACGCATATCTCCCCGCGCTCCCCGGTGGGCAGCGGCCGGCCCGCCTCGTCGCGGATGCTCACCTCGACGCCGGGCAGCGCCGTTCCCGCGGACCGTAGCCGCTCGGGGTGCTTCAGGTCGTGCGCGTCCGCCGGGAGCACGCTGATGCCGCCGGCCTCGCTCTGACCGTAGAACTGCACCAGCACGGGACCGAAGCGCCGCACCGCGTCGGCGATCCGTGCCGGGGAGGCCTGGCAGCCGCCGTACATCAGGCCGCGCAGGCTTGAGGTGTCGGTGGTCGCCGCGTCCGGGTGGTCCAGCAGCTGGTACAGGAGCGGGGGCAGCAGGAACACGTCGGTGATGCGCTCGCGCTCGATGGCGGCCAGCACCGCGCCGGGCTCGAACTCGTCGAGGAGCACCACGGTGCCACCGCCCCGGAGGGTGCTGTCGGCGAACATGCCGGAGGCGTGGGCGATGGTCGTGCAGACCAGCTGCCGGCGTTCGTGGCTCAGCGGCTTCTCCGCGCCCATCCGCTGGAAGGCGCTCATCTGGCCGAAGGACATGCAGATGCCCTTGGGACGGCCGGTGGTGCCGCCGGTGTGGCGGATGCTCCAGATGTCGTCCGGCTCGCCCCGGGCCGGCAGCGGCTCGTCCGGGTACCCGGCGGCCGCCTCCAGCAGATCGGTCCCCTCCTTCGCGGGGCCGAGCACCAGCACCTTGTCCACGGCGGTGGCCGCGGTCACCTCGGCGGCCCGGTCGGCGCAGCGCGGGTCGACGATCAGGGCGCGCGTCTCGACGTCGTGGACGATGGCGGCCTGTGCCTCGGCGGACAGCTTGCCGTAGAGGTGGTTGACCCGGCAGCCGATCAGGTTGGCGGCGTAGCGGGCCGCGATGATCTCCGGCAGGTTGCCGCTCAGCAGGGTGACGCCGTCGCCCCGGCCGAGTCCCTCGCCCTCCAGGGCACGGGCGAGACGGTGGACGAGCGCGCGGAACTCACCCGCGGTGATGCGCCGGTCCTGATGGACTAACACCTCGCGCTCCGGGAAGGCGGCGAAGGCGTTGAGGGTGTCTTCCACGGGGTGGACGAAGGCGGTCGTGGCGGTGGCTTGCATGGAGCGGTTCCTCCGGTGTCGGCATATGGTTACCTGAGGCAAGCATATGGAAGGAGTCGTTCCCGAATCAAAGGCGCCGCCGGTGCCGAGCCGTCAGGTCAGCAGCCGCGCCGCGACCTTGAGGTCGGACACCAGGCCCGCGTACGCGGCGGCGCGCCCCGCGTCGTCGGCGCGCAGCACGGCCGAGGGGTGAATGGTCGCCACGAGCGCGGTCCCGGGGGACTCCTGCCCGTCGACGGGCGGCATCGGCAGCGCGGCGCCCCGCTTCTCCGCCACCCGGAACGACGAGCCGAACAGCGCCTTGCCGGCCGTGGCGCCGAGCGTGACGACCACCTCGGGGCCGACCAGCCGCAGCTCCGCCGCCAGCCACGGCTTGCAGGCGCTGATCTCGCGCAGGTTCGGCGCCTTGTGGATCCGGCGCTTGCCGCGCGGGGACGGCTCGAACTTGAAGTGCTTGACGGCGTTGGTGACGTACGTGAGCGCGGGATCGATGCCGGCCTCGTCGACCGCCCGCATCAGCACACCCCCCGCCGGCCCGACGAACGGCCGCCCCTGCCGGTCCTCCTGATCGCCCGGCTGTTCACCGAGGAGCACCACGCGCGCCGACGCGTCGCCCGAGCCGAAGACGGTCTGGCCGGCGGCGCGGTGGAGCGGGCAGCCCCGGCAGCCCGCGGCCGCCTCCCGCAGCGCGCGCAGGTCGCCGCCCGCCGGGACGAAGGGACCCGCGTCGTACGGCTCTGGCTCCGCCCCGTCCGCCTGGCCTGCTCGTGCCATGACTCCTCCAGGACGTGCCTCGGGGGGACCGCTGATCACCCCCGAGCGTACGACGCACTCCTCTGATCAGGTAGTATTTCCCCCGCGCCGCTAGCTCAGTTGGTCAGAGCGGCTGACTCTTAATCAGCAGGTCCGGGGTTCGAGTCCCTGGTGGCGCACGGCAGAACGAGGGCCCTCACCGACCGGTGGGGGCCCTCGGCGCATGTCCCCGCCGGGCGCGCGGCCACCGGCACCCGCCCCGACAATCGCACCAGGACCACCCAGAGAGGCCCCTCCATGTCCCTCCCCGGCCCCGGCAGCCGCCGGACCGCACCCGAGGCCCCCGGCGCCGTCACGGACACGCTGGTCGTCGGCGCGGGCATGGCCGGCCTGTACGCGGCCCGCGAACTGCACCGCGCCGGCCGCGACGTCGTCGTGCTGGAGGTCAGGGACCGCGTCGGCGGACGGGTGTGGAGCGACCGGTGGGAAGGCGGGACCATCGACCTCGGCGCGTCGTGGATCCACGGCGTCGAGGGCAACCCGGTCGCGGACCTGGCCCGCGAGGCCGGCGCCGGCACGCTCGTCAACAACGCCGGCACCCTGGACTACGGCGTCCGCGCCGGAGCCGTCCACTACGGCGCCGACGGCCGCCGCCTGACCCCCGCCGAGTGCCGCGAGCGGCAGCGCGACCACGAGGCCGTCAGCGCCGGGCTGTTCGCGCTGGCCCGCACCGCGGACCCGGACGAGTCCCTGGCGAGCGGCCTGCGACGGGCCCTGGCCGACAGCGGCCTGACTCCCGCCCGGGCGCTGCGCGTCCTCCACGCACGCTGCCGCATGGCCGAGGACGACTGGGGCGCCGGCGCCGAAGAGCTGTGCCTTTCCGGGCTGGTGACCGGCCAGGACCACGAGGGTGACGAGGTCGTCTTCCCCGACGGCTACGGCCAGCTGACCCGTCATCTCGCCACGGGCCTGGACGTGCGCCTCGGCCACCGGGTCACCCGCGTCGAGCACGGCGACGGCGGCGTCACCGTCCACATCGACGGGCAGGGCGTCCTCACCGCCCGCCGCGCCCTGATCACCCTCCCCCTGGGCGTGCTCAAGGAGGGGTCCGTCACCTTCGACCCGGCTCTCCCCGAGCCCAAGCTGCGCGCCGTCGAGCGCCTCGGCATGGGCCTGTACGACAAGCTCTTCCTGCGCTTCCCGCGCCCCTTCTGGGACGAGAGCGAGGTCATCGGCCAGGAGGGCACCCCGCACGGCGCCTTCGCCAACTGGTACGACCTGCGGCACGTCGTCGGCGCGCCCGTGCTCCTCGCCCTCAACGGCGGGCCCGTCGCCCGCCGTCTCCAGGACCTCGACGACACCGCCGTCGTCCGCGCCGCCCTGAACTGCCTGCGCGGCCTCTACGGCGAGCGCGTCGAGGAGCCGTCGGCCCACCGTGTCACGCGCTGGGGCACCGACCCGTACGCCCGCGGCGCCTACTCCTACCCCGCCGTCGGCTCCCTGCCCGGGGACCACGACGCCCTGGCCGCCCCGGTCGGCGGCCGCCTCCACTTCGCGGGCGAGGCCACCAGCGCCGACCACAGCAGCACCGTCCACGGCGCCGTGCTCTCCGGCCTCCGCGAGGCACGGCGCATCCTCGGGACGGACGGAGGGACCGGCGGGAGCGCCGATACGGCGAGATAGCGCCAAATGGCGAAATATCGCCTCACACATGCGAGTGGATTTCCCCTCCGAGGGGAACGCGTCCCTGATCGCCGGGATAGCCATCACGTACGGCCCTTCCCGCCCCGCACCCGCCGAGGGCTCCGGCACCAGACAGGGAGCGACCGCATGACCAGCACGTCCCCGAAGCCTTCACCGGCAGCGGAACCCTGCCCCGCCCGCCCCGCGGACGACGGGACCGTCCACGACTGGCCCGTCGACCACCTCCCGGCCCTCGAGTTCGACCCGCTCCTGCACCGGCTGCTGAAGGACGAGCCCGTAGCCCGCATCCGGATGCGCTTCGGCGAGGGGCACGCCTGGCTCGTCACCCGGTACGAGGACGTCAAGCTGGTGGCCGCGGACCCGCGCCTCAGCCGCGCCCTGACGGTGAACCGCCCGGTCACCAGCATGACCCCGCACGTCGTGGCGCCCGCGGGCGGCATCGGCCGCACCGACCCGCCCGACCACACCCGGCTGCGGCGCCTGGTCGCCCAGACCTTCGGGCGCAAGAGGGTGGCGGCCCTGCGGTCCAGGGCCCAGGAACTCGCCGAGCAGATGACGGACCGGATGGCGCAGCAGGGGCCGCCGGCCGACCTGGCGGAGTGCCTGACCGGGCCGTTCCCCGCCCAGCTCATCGGCGACCTGCTCGGGGTCCCGGAGCGCGACCTGGACCGGCTGCAGAGCTGGCGCGGCGTCATCCTCTCCAGCAACCACTCCCAGGAGGAGAGCGAGGCGGTCAAGCGCGAGATCGCCGGCTACTTCCGCGAGCTGGCCCGGCACCGCGCCGACCACCCCGACGACGACCTGTACAGTGCGCTGGTCGCGGCCCAGGTGGAGGGCGAGCTGAGTCTGCCCGAACTGGTCTCGCTCGCCGTGATGCTCGTCCTCAACGGCATGGACGCCGTGCGGAACCAGGTGTCCAACATGGTCTACGCCCTGCTGACCCACCCCGACCAGCTGGCCCGGCTGCGCGCCCACCCCTCGCTGCTGCCCCAGGCGGTGGAGGAGCTGCTGCGCTACATCCCCCACCGCAACGGCGTGGGCCTGCCGCGCATCGCCACCGAGGACCTCAAGGTCGGCGAGACGACGATCCGCAGCGGCGAGGTGGTGTACGTGTCGTACCTCGCGGCGAACCGGGACTTCACGGTCTTCAAGGACCCCGACCGGCTCGACCTCGGCCGGGACGAGGCGCCCAACCTGTCGTTCGGCCACGGCGCGCACTACTGCGTGGGCGCGTTGCTGACCAGGATGGAGGCGGAAGTCATGCTCTCGACGCTGCTGAACCGTTTCCCGGGACTGCGACTGGCCGTCGGCGAGGAGGAGATGCGGTGGCGGCGCGGCTCGATCAACCGCGGCCCGGAGGCGCTGCCGGTGACCTGGTGACCGCCCGTAAGGGGCGGGGCGGGCGCGCGTTTGCCTGTACACGGTCATTCCCCCTAAGGTCCTCCCCGTTTAGTAATTGATCTTGGGGGAAATTCCATGTCCGCTCAACCGTCCGCGCCCGGCAAGGGCATAGGGGCGAAGACCGTCGTCAGCTGGGTCGTTTCCATCGTCTGCAACGTCGCCCTGCCGATTGTCACCTACAACCAATTGACCGCGGCCGGCTGGAGCGAATTCTCCGCGCTCGCGGTCTCCGGTGTCTGGCCCGTCGTCGACACGGTCGTCTATCTGATCTGGCACCGCCGCGTCGACGAATTCGCCATCGTGACCATGATCTTCATGGCCCTCACCCTGGTGGTCACCGCCGTCGGACCGCACTCGACGAGGCTGCTGCTGGTCAAGGACTCGGCCGTCACGGGCCTGTTCGGCGTGGTCTGCCTCGTCAGCCTCGCCGCACCGCGCCCCCTGATGTTCTACCTGGGCCGCAAGTTCGGCACCGACGGCACCAAGGAGGGCGTCGCGCACTGGAACGGGCTGTGGCAGCACGAGCTCTTCCGCCGCTCGCTCACCGTCATCACCCTCGGCTGGGGCGTCGGCTACGTGGCGGAGGCGGTCGTCCGCGTCGGTCTCTCCTACGCCCTGGCCACCGACGGCATGGTCACCGTGAACTCCGTGCTGAGCTACGGCGTCCCGGCCGTCCTGATCGCCTGGACCATCAGCTACTCCAAGCGCACCCGCGCCCGGGGCGCCCAGGCCCGCGCCGAGGCCGAAGCCGCGACCGCGGCGGCCACCGCGGCCTAGTCCGCGCGACCCGGTCCGGGAACCACCGTCCCGGTCCGGGGCCGCCAGCCGGCGGGGCGCCCTGCCCGCGCAGGAACCGCCGCGGCTTCCGCAGGGGCCGCGGCACGGAAGGCAGGGCGCCCACTGCCGGCGCCCTGCCCGGAGACCGAGTCGGTGATGGTCGGCACGGCCCCCTGCTCATTCCTGCTCCCGGTCTCCGAACCGGGCAGCCGAGTTCCCGTTCCCGCCTCTCCCGTCGTGCGAGGCGTGGGACGGGGCGTTGGTGTACTTCGAGATGGTGACGAGGTTGTCCGCGAGTCCCGCTGTTTCCGGGTTGCTCTTCAGCCCCTGAATCGTTTCCTTGAGGCGCTCGCGGCCGCGTCAATGGCGTTCGGGACGGGGACAGGGCAGCTCCCGCGAGGGTGAGAGCGGTAAGTGCGCGCTTGGCGTTGTTCATATGGTGTCAGCGCCGATGGGTCGACTGGGTTACGTGGGGCGGTGTGCTGTGAGTGGCAACTGGTCCACCAGTACTCGCCATGCGGAACTCCCGCGCAACTGGCCGCGCATCCGGGCCGCCGTCCTGCTGCGGGACGCGCACCTGTGTCGGTGGGTCCGTTACGACACGGGGCTGCCGTGTTTCGAGGAGGCCACCGAGGTGGACCACCACTTCGACCCGGACGGTCACCGGCTAGAGGCGCTGTGGTCGCTGTGCCAGGGGCACCACGCCTGTAAGACGGCACAGGAAGCGGCAGCCGGCCGGAGGCGGGCGCGTGAAACCCGAGAGGTGCCCCGAGTCGCAGGCCTCACTCTGGGGCGCTGTAAGCCCCCTGGGCCTGCGCGAAGCTCCGGGAGGCTTCCCCTGTCTCACTTGCCTCAGCCATCAAGCGAGTGAGCGGGAAACCGGGGCGATGAGCCCAGTGAGGCGTCGGAACATGGGCCATGGGCCGTGGTGGCACCTGGGCGTACCAGAGGCCGCTGGCATCCACGGCAGATGTGTTCCGTCCCGACGCTCCGTGACCGCTCGTCGGCACAGTCGTTGCCTGTGCATGACCAACACATTCCGTCGTGTTATCGGCACGGCCGCCATGACCGGTGCCTGTGCGCTCGCCGCAGCCGCCCCGGCATCGGCGAACTTCATCGGGGACAACATGGCCCTTGCCCAGATCGCCTCCCAGCAGACGGGCGTGAACAGCGGCAACCAGCAGTCGACTTCGAATCACGGCAGCAACAATGGCAACACTGCCCAGCAGGGCGTCTCCGACAACCAGGATGTTGACGTCATCAAGAACATTGCCGGCTTTAACAACCCGGTCGCCATCTTCTGAGCCGGACAGCTCCATCACCTGGCCCCCGCGGCCGACCCCCTTCGGGCCGGCGGCGGGGGGCCGTTGTGCGTTCGCCACTCGTGACCCGGACGGCTCGCTCATGTGCCCGCAGTGACGAATAGCCGGCCCGGTGCGGACCGTGCAGCAAGGCAGCTGTTGTACGTACCTTCTTTCCCTACCCGTATATAAGGAAAGAAGGTGCCCGCAGCGGCTCTTCTGCTGCCGCTGCTGGCGTTGTACCCCGCCCGAACTCAAGCCCTCCGCCGGATGAGCACGCCGGCCCGGCTGAGCCGCTGCGTTCCCCTTCTGTGCTCACTCGCCAACGCGACTCAGACCAGGGAGAATTACTGGAGCCTGCGCATTTTCGAGACCGACCCCGAGAGTCGGCCGAAGCCGCGATTCAGCAGTGACACGGTGGGGCGGTTCCGGTCGGCCGGATGGCGGGCAACCGCCCGGAGTCGCTGAGCCCGTCATCGACGTCCACAAGGGCACGCAGCCGACCGAGGCACGGTTCTAGGCGCTCTATGCCCTTCACCCGTCCTGGGGCACGAGCAACAGGTCGGCCCGACGACCACGATGAGCTCGGACCCGAGGCCACGGCCGACGACGTCGCCGCCGTCGAAACCTGCGACTTCCCCGGGCTGGTCACCTACAACGAAACCCAGGGCTTCACACTCGTCCACGACGTTCAGCGCACGCACACGCGCGTCTACCTCATGGCCCGCCGGGCCGAGGCCGTCACCGATCTGGCCGAGAGGCTTCGCGCGCTGTAAGGCGGGGTCGTGAGGCCGAGGAAGGGGGGACCGCTGATTCAGCGGCCCCCTGGGCGCAGGAAGCGCCGGAGCTTCTGCAACGGCCACGTGTTGATCACCTCGTCCTTCGTCAGCCAGCCACGTTGCGCCGTGCCCACCCCGAAGCGCATGTACGGCAGGTGCACGACCGAGTGCGCGTCGGTGTTCACCGCGAACTTCACCCCGTAGCGCTTGGCGCGCAGGATCTCCTCGTCGCCCAGATCCAGCCGCTCGGGGTGGGAGTTGACCTCCAGGGCGGTACCAGTACGCGCACAAGCGGCGAAGACCTCGTCGAAGTCGGCGTCGATGCCCGGGCGCTTGCCGATCTGCCGCGTGGTGGGATGACCGATGATCGAGACATACGGGTTCTCGCAGGCCCGCACGAGTCGCCGCGTCAGCTCCTCCCGACTCTGGTTGAAGTGCGAGTGCACCGACGCCACGCACAGGTCGAACCCCGCCAGGAAGTCGTCCGGCCAGTCCAGGTCGCCCTCCGGCCCGATGTTGAGTTCGGTGCCGTGCAGCACGTGCATGCGGCGGTGCTTCCCGTCCAGCGCCCGCACCTTTTCCCGCTGGGCCAGGATCTTCTGGTCCGTCATCCGCTGCATGTACAGATTCGGCGCGTGATCCGTGATGGCGAAGTACGCGTAACCGCGGTCTGCCGCCGCAGCCACCATGTCTTCCAGGCCGGACACCCCGTCCGTGAGGTCGGTGTGCGTGTGCAGGTCCCCGCGGATGTCGCCTTCCTCGATCAGCTCGGGCAACTCGCCCTTCAAGGCGGCAGCGATCTCGCCCCTGTCCTCCCGCAGCGTCGGCGGGATCCACGGGAGGCCCAGCTTGGCGTAGATGTCCTCCTCGGTCCCGGACACCGCCTTCTTGCCGCTCTTGGCGTGGAAGAGCCCGTACTCCGACAGCTTGTACCCGTGCCGGATGGCCATCTCCCGGACCCGGATGTTGTGCGCCTTCGAGCCCGTGAAGTACAGCAGCCCCGCTCCCCACGAGTCCGGCGGCAGTACCCGCAGGTCGACCTGGAGCCCCTTGGTGGTGCGGATCGAGGTCTTCTTCTCTCCGTGGGCGATGACCTCGGCGGTGTACGGAAGGCCGCTGAACGCCTCCATGAACGCCGCCGACCGCTCGGCTGCGACGAGGACGTCGACGTCCCCGATGGTCTCCCGCATGCGCCGCAGCGACCCGGCGTACGCGCACCCCTCACACCCCTTCACCCGGGACAGCTCCGCGACGACCTGCTCGGCGACGTCCATGGCGCTGTTGAGGAGGATGCGGCCGCCGGCCTTCTGCATCAGCGCGATGCCGTGGAGTACGTTCTCCTCGGTCCTCTCGCCGAAGCCCTTCAGATCGCGCAGCCGTTTGTCGTGGATCGCGTCGAGCAGCTCGTCCACGGAGGAGACGCGCAGTTCCTCATAGAGGGTCATGGCCTTCTTCGGCCCGAGCGTGGGAATGGTGAGGAGTTCCCGGACCCCGGCCGGTACGGACGCCCGTACCTCCTCGACGTCCGACACCTGGCCGGTCCGCAGGAACTCCACGACTTTTTCCGCGATCGACTTCCCCACGTTCGGAATGTCCCGCAGGCCCTTCACGTCGAGCTTGGAGACATCCGTGGGGAAGCCGCCGATCGCGCGGGCGGCTTTTTCGTAGGCGCGTGCCTTGAAGGCGTCACCACCGGTGATCGCGACGAGGTCGGCGTACTCCTGAAGCAGCGCCTCGACCTCCTCATTGGGCCGGGCCATGGGTCCAGCCTGCCATCAGGAGGGCGAGGGCACACCCCGGGCGTCAGCAGATGCGCGGCAGCTGCTCCCCGAGGGGGAGGTCGACCACGCGGGTGCCGCCGAGCCGTGTCCGCGCCACGACCGTCCCCGGGTGCTCGGCCACACAGGTGCCGATGACCGCCGCGCCGGCCCCCCGTGGGTGGGCGCGCATGGCGGCGAGGACCGCGTCGGCGTGCTCGGGCGGGACGAAGGCGAGGAGCTTGCCCTCGTTGGCCACGTACAGCGGGTCCAGGCCGAGGAAGCCGCAGGCGCTCGCCACCGGCTCGGGCACGGGCACGCTCTCCTCGGTGAGCACCACGCCGGTGCCGGAGGCGGTCGCGATCTCGTTGAGGACGCCGGCCACGCCCCCGCGCGTGGGGTCGCGCAGGACGTGCAGGTCGGGGGTGACGGCCAGCATGGCGGCCACGAGGCCGCCCAGCGGGGCGGTGTCGCTGGCGATCTCCACACCGAACTCCAGGCCCTCGCGGACGCTCAGGACCGCGATGCCGTGCATGCCGACCGGCCCGCTGACGATGACGACGTCGCCGGGCGCGGCCCGCTGCGGCCGGATGTCCACGCCGTGGGGGATCAGCCCGATGCCGGAGGCCGTGACGTACACCCCGTCGCCGTGCCCGCTGTCCACGACCTTGGTGTCGCCGGTGGCCACGGTGACGCCGGCGGCCTCGGCGGCCTTCCCCACCGCGCGGGCCACGTCCGAGACCACGGACAGGGCGGTCCCCTCCTCCAGGATGAAGGCGCACGAGAGGTAGGCCGCCCGGGCCCCGCTCATGGCGAGGTCGTTGACGGTGCCGTTGACGGCGAGGTCCCCGATGCTGCCGCCGGGGAAGAACAGCGGCCGCACCACGTGGGAGTCGGTGGTGAAGGCCAGCCGGGCGCCGCCGACCTCCACGGCCGCCGAGTCGCCGAGCCCGGCCAGGACGTCGTTTCCGTAGGCGGGCGCGAACACCTGGTCGAAGAGCTCGGCGGACAGCGCTCCGCCGCCGCCGTGCCCGAGCACCACGACGGGCTGGTCGCGCAGCGGCGCGGGGCAGGTCCACGCGCTGGGATCGAGGGTGATGTCAGCCAACGGGGGCCGCCTCCTTCGAGGGGGGTGCCGCCGGGTCCAGCCGGCGGTAGAGGTAGTAGGCGGCGCAGGCCCCTTCGCTGGAGACCATGGTCGCGCCCAGGGGAGTGCGCGGGGTGCAGGTCGTGCCGAACGCCGCGCACTCGCGCGGCTTGATCAGTCCTTGGAGGACCTCCCCGCTGCGGCAGGCCGCGGGCTCCTCGGTCGTCACCCCGGTGACGCCGAAGCGGTGTTCGGCGTCGAAGTCGCGGTAGGCGTGCGCGAGCCGCCAGCCGCTGGCCGGGATGGTGCCGATGCCGCGCCAGGCCCGGTCCGTGACCTCGAAGACCTCCGCGAGCATCCGCCGGGCCGCGGGGTTGCCCTCGGCCCGCACGGCTCGCGCATAGGCGTTGTCCACGCGGTGCTCGCCGCGTTCGAGCTGGTGGACGGTGCGGCGGATGCCTTCGAGGACGTCCAGCGGCTCGAACCCGGTCACCACGATCGGCACCTTGTGGCGCGCGGCCAGCTCCGGGTACTCGTCCGTGCCCATCACGCTGCACACGTGCCCGGCGGCCAGGAACGCCTGGACGCGGCAGTGCGGCGCCCGCATGATCGCCTCGATGGCGGGCGGGACGCGCACGTGCGAGACCAGGAGGCTGAAGTTGCGGACGCCCAGCCGCCGAGCCTGGTGCACCACCATGGCGTTGGCGGGCGCCGTCGTCTCGAAGCCGATGCCGAAGAACACGACCTGGCGGCCCGGATCCCGGCGCGCGATCTCCAGCGCGTCGAGCGGCGAGTACACCACACGCACGTCGCCGCCTTCGCTCTTGACCCGGAACAGGTCGCGGCCGCTGCCGGGCACGCGCAGCATGTCGCCGAAGGAGCAGAAGGTGACCTCCGGCAGCGCGGCGACCGCCAGCGCCTTGTCGATCATCTCCAGCGGGGTGACGCACACCGGGCAGCCGGGCCCGTGGATCAGCTCGACCTGTTCGGGCAGGAGCTGGTCGATGCCGTGCCGGATGATCGAGTGGGTCTGTCCGCCGCACACCTCCATCAGCGCCCACGGCCGGGTCGCCGTCGCGTGGATGTCGTCCAGCAGCCGCCGGGCCAGCCCGGGGTCCTGGAACTCCGCCAAGTACTTCACCGGATGTCCTCCAAGGGTTCCGCGGGGACGACGCCCGCCTCGGCGGCGGCGCGGCTCCACGCGTCCCCGAACTCCTCCTCCAGCGCGCCGATCCGCGCGAAGAGGTCCAGCGTGGCGAGCGCCGCCGCCTCGTCCAGGCGTTGCAGCGCGAACCCGACGTGGACGATGGCGTAGTCGCCGACCTCGATGTCGGGCAGATAGGCCAGGCACACGTCCTTGACGGCGCCGCCGAAGTCGACGCGGGCCATGCGGGTGCCGTCCCGCTCCTCAATGCCGACGACCTTGCCGGGCACTGCCAGGCACATGGGTCTCTCCTTCCCGCTGGCCGGTCCCGGCCCCGCGCGCGCGGGCCCGGGCGGCGATCAGTACCTGTCCGAGCGCGAGCCCGCCGTCGCCGCACGGCACCCGGCCGTGGCGCACGACCGCGAAGCCGTCGCCGCGCAGCAGGTCCGTGCAGGCGTCCTCGAGCAGCGCGTTGGCGAACACCCCGCCCGACAGGGCGACCGTGCGCACCCCCGTGGCCCGTCGGGCGTCCCGGCACACGGCCAGGACGGCCGCGGCGACCGCGTGGTGGAAACGCGCGGCGACGACCGCGGGCCCCGCCCCGTCGCGCAGGTCGGCGACGGCCTCCCGCAGGACGGGCGCGGGGTCGAGGAGGAGGGGCCCGCCGTCGCCGGCCGCCCGGCTCGCGAAGGCGTACGGGCGTCCGCAGCGGGCGATGGCGGGAGCCGCGCACGCCTCCAGCTCGACGGCCGCCTGGGCCTCGTGGCCCGCACGGTGGCGGACGCCGAGCAGTGAGGAGACCGCGTCGAAGAGCCGGCCCATGCTGGAGGTGGGCACGCAGGCCACCCCGCGTTCCAGCTGGCGGTCCAGCACCCGCAGTTCGTCCGCCGCGCAGGCCGCCACGCACGGCAGGTCCGCGTCCCAGGCGAGCCGCGCGGCGCGCAGGTGCGACAGGGCCGTCCGGCAGGGGTTGCGCACGGCCGCGTCGCCGCCCGGCAGGGGCACGTACGCCAGGTGGGCCAGGCGGCGGTAGCCGTCGTAGTCGGCCAGCAGCACCTCGCCGCCCCACACGGCGCCGTCGTCGCCGTATCCGGTGCCGTCGAAGGCGACGCCGATGACCGGGGCGGTGCCGTCCAGGCCGGCGTCGGCCATCGCGGAGGCGATGTGGGCGTGGTGGTGCTGGACCAGGTGCAGCGGGCGGCCGGCGGCGTGTTCGCGCGCCCACGCCGCCGACCGGTAGCGGGGGTGCCGGTCGGCCGCGAGGAGGCGGGGCCGGACGCCGGTGAGGGCGGAGAGGTGCCGGACGGCCCCGCCGAACGCCGCGACGGTGGCGGTCCCGTCCAGATCGCCGATGTGCTGCGAGAGCCAGGCGGAGCGGCCCACGGCGAGACAGAAGGTGTTCTTGAGGTCGCCGCCGACGGCCAGGGCGGGCGGCACGGCGAAGGGGAGCGGGACGGGTTCGGGCACGTAGCCGCGCGAGCGGCGCACCGGCAGGAGGCTGCCGTCGCGCCGCACACGGACCACCGAGTCGTCGCAGGGCGCGTGGATCGGCCGGTCGTGCCAGAGCCGGGCGTCGGCCAGCGGGGCCGGGAGCGCGGCCGCCTCCGCGTCGTCGGTCACGATGGGCTCGCCGGAGCGGTTGGCGCTGGTCATCACGAGCACCCGGGGCCCGGGCGGATCCCCGGGCAGGGCGAACAGCAGCCGGTGCAGGGGCGTGTAGGGGAGCATCAGCGCGATGTCGGGGCTGCCCGGGCAGACGGCGTCGGCCAGGCGGACGCCCGGTACGAAGCCCGCCTCGCGCCGCACCAGCACCGCGGGGGCCCGGGGCCCGGCGAGCAGCCGGGCCTCCGCCTCGCCGAGCGGTGCGACGGCGCGGGCCGTCGCGAGGTCGGCGGCCATGACGGCGAAGGGTTTGCCGCCGCGCTCCTTGGCGGCCCTCAGCCGGGCCACGGCCGACGCGTCGCCCGCGTCGCAGGCCAGGTGGTAGCCGCCCAGCCCCTTGACGGCCAGGACCGCGCCCCGGGCGAGCAGTTCTCGGGCCCGGGCCGGCGCGTCGGACGCCTCCCAGGTCGCCGGGCCCTCGGTCAGGCGCAGCCGGGGCCCGCAGCCGGGGCAGGCGACGGGCTGGGCGTGGAAGCGCCGGTCGCCGGGGTCGGCGTACTCGGCGGCGCACGGCCCGCACAGCGCGAAGCCGGCCATCGTCGTGGTCGCCCGGTCGTAGGGCAGTCCGGTGACGATGGTGAACCGGGGACCGCAGTGCGTGCAGTTGATGAAGGGGTGCCGATGGCGTCGGTTCCCCGGATCAGTGAGCTCGTGGAGGCACGCCGCGCACAGGGCCGTGTCCGGGGGCACCGTGGTGCGGCCCCGCCCCTGCCGGGAGGGCCGGATGGTGAACCCCCGGCCGCCGACGGCGGGCAGGTCGTGCTGGACGACCGACGTGACGGCCGACAGCGGCGGCGCGTCGGTCGTCAGACGCTCGGCGAACGCGCCGACGCGCCCGGCGTCGCCCTCGACCTCGGTGACGACCCCGTCGGCGCCGTTGCTCACGTGACCGGACAGCCCGAGCTCGTGGGCGAGGGCGTGGACGAAGGGCCGGAAGCCCACGCCCTGGACGGTGCCGCGCACGACGATCCGGCGCCGGACGACGCCGGTGGCGACCGGTGCGGGGCCGGTCGCCCGCTCCGGGGCCGCCGGGCGGGAGGCGGGCACCGCTAGCGGGCCGTCACCGTGGGCGGGCCGCCGGGCTCGTGGCCGGGCGCGGCGTGCCGGGGGCCGGGGCCGGGTGGGTGCGCCCGGTGGGCGCGCGGCCCCAGCCCGTGGCCGTAGCCCTCCTGGTGGTCGCCGGCGTGCTTCCCGGGGCCCAGCCGGCCGGTGGCCATCCGGGGCCGGTGCACCTCGGTGCCCGCGGCGACCGCGAGGACGTGGTCGGTGAACGCGTCGACGCCCTCGCCGTCGCGGGCCGAGGTGGCGAGGACGGGCACCCCGGGGTTGACCCGGGTGACGTTCGCGGCGAACGCCGCCTCGTCGAAGCCCACCGCGGCGGCGATGTCGGTCTTGGTGAGGACGACGAGGTGGGCGAGGCCGAACGCCGTGGGGTACTTCAGCGGCTTGTCCTCGCCCTCGGTCACCGACATCAGCGTCACCCGCAGGGTCTCGCCCAGGTCGTAGGCGGCGGGGCAGACGAGGTTGCCGACGTTCTCCACGAACAGCACCCGGCTGTCGGCCGGCAGCCAGCCCTCCAGGTGGGACCGGAGCTGGGCGGCCTCCAGATGGCACAGCCCACCGGTGAGCACCTGTTTGACGGGGACGCCGGCGCGGGCCAGACGGCGCGCGTCGTTCTCGGTCGCCAGGTCGGCCGTGAGCGCGGCCACCGGCACGGTGCGCGCCCGCATGCCCAGCAGGACCCGTTCCAGCAGGGCGGTCTTGCCGCTGCCGGGGCTCGACAGCAGGTTCACCACCGTGGTGCCCCTGGCGGTCAGTTCCTCGCGGACGGCGCCGGCCAGGGCGTCGTTCTTCGCCAGCACGGCCTGGCGCATGTCGATGACCCGGCACATCACACGCTCGCCTCTTCCTCCAGCTCGATTCCGGTGATCTCCAGCTCCCGCCCGCCGGTCAGGTCCTCCGCCGGGCGGTCGCAGCGCGGGCACCACAGCAGGGGCGGCATGCCCACCGCGAAGTGCTCCGCGCAGTGCGCGCAGCGGGCGCGGCCGGGCACCTCCTCGATCAGGAGCCGGGCGGTCTCCAGCACGGTTCCCTCCCGGGCGACCTCGAACGAGAACCGCAGCGCGTCGGGGACGACACCCGCCAGCTCGCCGACGCGCACCCGCACCGCCGCGACGCGCGCGGCGCCGTGCCGGCCGGCCGTCTCCGCCGCCCGTTCGACGATCGCGGCGGCGATGGACAACTCGTGCATGACCTCGCCGCTCCCGTCCCGCGTCCTGGGCGCACGGACGCCGCCCCGCGACGGAGGGCCCGTGCGGTACGCGCTCCACAGTGCCCGCCGGGGTGCGGCGCGGCCCGGTCCGCCACGGCCGCGGCCACCGGTACGGGCCCGGGTATTCGCCCGCGCAGCCCAATCGCGCCGGGTCTTCGGGCCCGGCCGCACGTCCGGACGGCCTGAATGGTGTGACGATCAGTCCGGCATGCCGCCGTATCGCGTCATCTCTTCCCATGTTCCGACGAACGTCAGGAGGTCACCCGTGCGCGTCCTGCTCATCGCCAGCGCGTTCAACAGCCTCACGCAGCGCGTCTTCGCCGAACTCGGTGACCACGGGCACACCCCCGCCGTGGCCGTGGCGGACGGGGACGAGGCGCTGCGGGAGGCGGTCGCCCGCCACCACCCGGAGCTGATCGTCGCGCCCATGCTCACGACGGCGATCCCACCGGACGTGTGCGCGAGCCACACCTGTCTGGTCGTCCACCCCGGGCCGCCCGGGGACCGGGGACCGTCCTCCCTGGACCGGGCGGTGCAGGAGGGGGTGCGCCGCTGGGGCGTGACGGTGCTTCAGGCGGAGGAGGAGATGGACGCCGGGCCCGTCTGGGCGGCCGAGGGGTTCACTGTGCCGCCGGGGGTCACCAAGAGCGACCTCTACCGCGGTGAGATGGCCGACGCCGCCGTGGCCGCCGTGCTGCGGGCCGTGGACCGCTTCCGCTCGGGGTGCTGGGAGCCGAGGTCGCAGGAGGGGCTGCGGGTGCGCAGCCTTCCGTACCTGCGGCAGAGCGGGCGCCGGATCGACTGGGAGGGCCAGGACACCGAGTCCGTCCTGCGCACGCTGCGGGCGGCCGACTCGCAGCCGGGCGTGCGGGACGAACTGCTGGGCGAGGAGTGGTTCCTCCACGGCGGGCACTACGAGGACCGGCTGCGGGGGACACCGGGGCGGGTCCTGGCCACCCGGGCCGGCGCGATCTGCCGGGCCACGGCCGACGCGGCGGTGTGGATCCCCCAGTTGCGCCGGGCCCGCACCGACACGGAGCCCGCGGGGATCAAACTGCCCGCCGTGCGGGCGCTCGGCGACCGGCTGCCGGACGTCCCGGAGGTGACCGCGCCGCTGGAGATGCCCGCGCACCGGCGCACCTGGAGCGACATCCGGTACGCCGAACAGGGCGAGGTGGGCTTCGTCCGGTTCCGTTTCCCCGGCGGGGCCATGAGCACGGTGCAGTGCCGCCGGTTGCTCGCCGCCTGGCGGTTCGCCCGTTCGCGGCCCACGTCGGTGATCGTGCTGGGCGGTGAGCGGGACTTCTTCTCCAACGGCATCCACCTGAACGTCATCGAGGCGGCCGCCGACCCGGCGGCGGAGTCCTGGGCCAACATCAACGCGATGGACGATCTGGTGGAGGCGGTGCTGACCACCACCGACCGGCTCGTCGTCGCCGCCCTGCCCGGCAACGCGGCGGCCGGCGGCGCGATGCTCGCGCTCGCCGCCGACGAGGTGTGGTGCCGGGCGGGCGCCGTACTCAACCCCCACTACCGCCTCATGGGGCTCTACGGCTCCGAGTACTGGACCTACACCCTGCCCCGGCGCGTGGGCGCGGACGGGGCCCGGGCGCTGCTGGACGAGGCGGCGCCCGTCGGCGCGGCCCGGGCCCGGTACCTGGGCCTGGTGGACCGGGTCGTCGCCATGCCGCCGGGGGAGTTCGCGGCGGAGGTCACCCGGATGGCCGCGGACCTCCTCGGTGAATGCGACGTCCAGACGCGGATCGCGGCGAAGAAGGCCGCCCGCGAGCGCGACGAGGCGGCCAGGCCCCTGGCCGCCTACCGGGAACACGAGCTGGAACGCATGCGGAGCACCTTCTTCGACCGTGGCGCGCCCTACCACGCCCTGCGGTCGGCGTTCGTGCGCAAACGGCCCGCCCCGGGCGCCGCGAACCGCCTGGAGGCCCTCTCCACACCGGGACGACACGTGGAAATTGCCGAGAAAAAGCCGGTATGTCAGATTTAATCTCCAAGGGCCCGGAGCCCGCCGGCCACCCACGGCCTGCGGGGCCGGCCCACCGCGGGCCGAAGGGAAGGCAGCCATGGGCGCGCCATCGACGACCACGCCTGCGTCGGGCACCGCCTTCGACGAGGTGCACATCCTGTGGACCTCCGAGGGCATGAGCTGCGACGGCGACACGGTCTCGGTGACCGCCGCCTCGCTGCCGAGCCTGGAGGACGTCCTGCTCGGCGCCATCCCCGGCGTCCCCAAGGTCCATCTGCACAACAAGGTGCTGGCCTACGAGACCGGCGACGACTTCATGGCCGCCTTCCACCAGGCGGCCCGCGGCGAGCTGGAGCCCTTCATCCTCGTGGTCGAGGGGTCCATCCCCAACGAGAACATCAACGGGGACGGTTACTGGACCGCCATGGGCAACGACCCGGAGACGGGCGAGCCGATCACCCTCAACGAATGGCTCGACCGGCTGGCCCACCGGGCCTGGGCGGTCGTCGCCATCGGCACCTGCGCCGCCTACGGCGGCATCCACGCCATGGCGGGCAACCCCACCGGCTGCATGGGACTGGTCGACTACCTCGGCGCGGACTTCCGGTCGGCCGGCGGGCTGCCCGTCGTCAACGTCCCCGGATGCCCGGTGCAGCCCGACAACTTCATGGAGACCCTGCTGTGGGTCCTGCACCAGGCGGCGGGCCTGGCGCCGGTCATCCCGCTGGACGAGCAGCTGCGGCCCACCTGGCTGTTCGGCAAGACCGTCCACGAGGGCTGCGACCGGGCCGCGTACTACGAACAGGGCGACTTCGCCAAGGACTACAACTCACCCAAGTGCCAGGTCAAGGTCGGCTGCTGGGGCCCGGTGGTCAACTGCAACGTCACCAAGCGCGGCTGGATGGACGGTGTCGGCGGCTGCCCCAACGTGGGCGGCATCTGCATCGGCTGCACCATGCCCGGCTTCCCCGACAAGTTCATGCCGTTCATGGACGAACCACCCGGCGGCAGCCTGTCCTCCGGCCTCATGAGCGTCTACGGGCCCCTCGTCCGCAGTCTGCGCTCGGTCACCAACTCGGCCGCCAACCGCGAACCGAAGTGGCGCCACAACCGGGACGCCCTCACCAGCGGCTACGAACCGCGCTGGGGCAGCCGCACCTGACCCGCACCGCAGCGGGCACCACCCACCCCCCCGACGCCGGGACGACCCCGGAGCACCGCGAGACAGCGCGAGAGGAACGGCCAGTGGCGACCGCCCAGGACAGCGACGCGGCACGAAGCGACCTCACCGAGGTGGCCTTCGACCCCATCACCCGGATCATCGGCAATCTGGGCATCTATACGAAGATCGACTTTCCGGGCCGTAAGGTCGTCGAGTGCCGCAGCACCTCGTCCATCTTCCGCGGCTACAGCGTCTTCATGAAGGGCAAGGACCCGCGCGACGCCCACTTCATCACCAGCCGCATCTGCGGCATCTGCGGGGACAACCACGCCACCTGCTCGGTCTACGCGCAGAACATGGCCTACGGCATCAAACCGCCGCCGCTCGCCGACTGGATCATCAACCTGGGCGAGGCCGCGGAGTTCATGTTCGACCACACGATCTTCCAGGACAACCTGGTCTTCGTCGACTTCTGCGAACGCATGGTCAAGGAGACCAACCCCTCGGTCCTCGAACGCGCCGAACGCACCCCCGCGCCGCGCGGCGACCTCCACGGCTTCAAGACCATCGCCGACATCATGCGCGCCTTCAACCCCTTCGAGGGCCAAGTCTACAAGGAGGCGCTCCAGATGAGCCGCCTCACCCGCGAGATGTGCTGCCTGATGGAAGGCCGGCACGTCCACCCTTCGACCCTCTACCCCGGCGGCGTCGGCACGGTCGCCACCCCGCAGCTCTTCACCGACTACCTCGTGCGCCTGACCCGCTGCCTGGACTTCGTCAAGCGCGCGGTGGCGCTCAACGACGACGTCTTCGACTTCTTCTACGAGGCGCTGCCCGGCTACGACCAGGTCGGCCGCCGGCGCACCCTGCTCGGCTGCTGGGGCTGCTTCCAGGACCCCGACGTCGTCGACTACGACTACCGCAACATGACCGAGTGGGGCAACGCCATGTTCGTCACCCCCGGCATCGTCGTCGACAACGAGCTGGTCACCACCGACCTCGTCGACATCAACCTCGGCCTGCGCGTGCTGCTCGGCAGCTCCTACTACGAGGACTGGGCCGGCGAGGAGACCTACGTCGACAAGGACCCGCTGGGCAACCCCGTCGACCAGCGCCACCCCTGGAACCAGACCACCCTGCCCAGGCCCCAGAAGCGCGACCTGGACGGCGGCAACTACAGCTGGGTCATGAGCCCCCGCTGGTACGACAAACGCACCGGCGACCATCTCGCCCTCGACACCGGCGGCGGCCCGCTCGCCCGCCTGTGGACCACCGCCCTGGCCGGCAAGGTACGGACCCCCTACGTCCGCTCCACCGGCCACAGCGTCGAGATCGACCTGCCGAAGACGCCCGCCACCCCCGAGACGCGGCTGGAGTGGAAGCCCCCGCCCTTCCCCAACACCATCGAACGCGACCGGGCGCGCATGTACTTCGTCGCCTACGCCGCCGGCATGGCCCTCCACTTCGTCGAGCGGGCGCTGGAGGAGGTCAGGGCCGGGCACACCAAGGTCTTCGAGGACTTCAAGGTCCCCAAGGAGGCCATCGGCGTCGGCTTCCACGAGGCCGTGCGCGGCGTGCTCTCCCACCACCTGGTCATCCGCGACCACAAGATCGCCAACTATCACCCCTACCCGCCCACGCCCTGGAACGCCAGCCCCCGCGACCGCTACGGCACCCCCGGCCCCTACGAGGACGCGGTGCAGGGCATGCCGATCTTCGAGGAGAACGGCCCGGACGGCTTCAAGGGCATCGACATCATGCGCACCGTGCGCAGCTTCGACCCCTGCCTGCCGTGCGGCGTCCACATGTACCTCGGGGACGGACGCACCGTGCGGCAGAGCCACTCGCCCACCCTCGGCGCCCTGGCCTAGGCGGTCGTGACCATGCCCCTGACCGACCAGGAGACCCGCGAACGGGTGGCCCGCGCCGAGGCCCTGCTCTCGGAGCTCGCCACCCTGCCCGACGGGCCCGTCCGCGCACAGGTGACGGACACCCTCCACGCCGTCGTCGGGCTCTACGGCGAGTGCCTGGCCCGCGTCATGCTGCACGCGCGGGACGCCCGCGCCGCCCTGGCCGCCGACGAACTCGTCGGCCACCTCCTGCTCGTCCACGACCTGCACCCCGACCCCGTCGAGACCCGGGTGCGGCGCGCCCTGGAGGACGTACGCGCCCAGGGCGACGCCGAACTCGTCGCCGTCGACGGGCCGGTGGCCCGCGTCCGGCTGCGGGCCCGCGGGTGCGGCTCGTCCACCGCCGCCCTGGGCCGGGCCGTCGAGGACGCCGTGACGCGGGCCGCACCCGAGATCGAGCGGGTGGAGACCGAACAGGGCGCCGCCCCCGGCACCCTGATCGCCGTCGAGTCCCTTTTCCGCCCCGGCACCCCCGCCGGCCACGAGGCGGACGGGTGCCCCCGATGAGCGCCGCACGGACCGCCTCCCCGAGGCTGCGGGAACTCGCCCGCCGCCCCGCCCCCGAGCCCGTGAACGCCCCCGGCGAGCGCTGCGACCTCTGCGCGGAGCCCCTCGCGGACGACCATCGCCACCTGCTGGACGCCTCCGGCGGGCACACCGTGCTCTGCGCCTGCCGGGCCTGCTCCCTCCTCTTCGACCGGAGCGAGGCGGGCGGCCGGCACTACAAACTGCTGCCCCGGCGCCGGCTGCGCCTGGACGGCTTCACCGTCGACGACGCGCTGTGGGCGTCCCTGGGCATCCCCGTGGGACTCGCCTTCTTCGTCCGCGACGACGCGTCCGGGCGGACGACCGTGGGCTACCCCAGCCCCCTGGGGACCACCCGCTCGGAACTGGACGCCGCCGTCTGGCACGACCTCGCCCGCGGCCACCCCGCCCTCGCGGAGCTGGCCGCCGACGTCGAGGCCCTGCTCGTCCACCGCGTACCCGGCGCACCCCCGCAGCACTGGATCGTCCCGCTGGACGACTGCTACCGCCTGGTAGCCGTCGTCCGTGCCCACTGGAAGGGACTGGCCGGCGGGCCCGAGGTGTGGACCCGCATCCAGCGGTTCTTCACCGGCCTGGCACGGCCCGAACCCGCACACCGCTAGGAGGCGACGACATGGCCGACATCACACGGGGCAAACCCCACGTGCACCCCGACAAGGCGGCACACGTGCCCGGCGTCCGGGAGGGCAACCTCACCGGCCACTACCAGCGCCAGTCCGGCCACCTGCCCGACGGCCGGTCCACGGCGCGCCGTTCCACCGGGGTCTGCTCCCGGTCGAGGAACCCGATCCTGCCCGACATGCCCAACCTCTCGCCCGCGTGAGCGGCGTCCGGCAGGACCGGCGGCAGGGGCGGGACCCGCACGACGGCATCGCCGACCTGGCCTTCGCCGTCACCGGGGCCCGCCCGCTGGAGCACGCGGCGGTGCCCACCCTCGCCTTCCGGCTGGACATCGCCCGCACCGGCGGCGGACCGGTGCGCTCCGTCACCCTCACCACGACGGTCCGGATCGCGGCGGCACGACGCCGCTACGCCCCAGCCGAACGACTGTCCCTAGCCAGGGTGTTCGGCCAGGACGACCAGTGGGCCGCCGCCCTGCGCCCCCTGGCCTGGGCCCGGCTGACCACGACCGTGCCGCCCTTCGACGACTCCGCCACCGTCGACCTGCCCGTGCCCTGCACCCACGAGGGCGAACTGGCCGTCACCTCCTACTTCGACGCCGTGCGCGACACCGTCGTGCCGCTGGACTTCCTCTTCAACGGCACCGTCTTCCACACCGGAGCGGACGGCGCGCTGCGCACCTCGCAGATCTGCTGGGCCAGGGAGAGCTCCTACGACCTGCCCGCCGGGCTCTGGCACTCCCTGACGGCCCGCTACTTCGGCGGCACCCGCTGGCTGAGGGTCTCCCGGGAGGCCCACGACGACCTCGCCGCCTACCGCGACCGGCACGCCCTGGCCGACTGGGACACCACCGTCCGGGCGCTGCTCGACGGGACGGCCCCCGTCCCCGCCCCGGAGGGAGCCGCGGCATGGACGCGGTAGAGGCCGCCGTGGAGAAGATCGCCCGCACCTGTCTGTACGAGGGCTACCTGCTGTGGCCCTACCGCCGCTCGGCCCTGAAGAACACCCGGCGCTGGACCTTCGGCGGCGTCTTCCCCCACGGCCGGGCCGCGGAGCTGGGCGAGCCGTCCCGCATGCGCACGGAGGTGCTGCTCGCCTCCGACGGCACCGCGGAGGTGTTCGTCCGCCTGCGGTTCCTCCACGTCGTTGAACGGCAGGTCCACCGCCTCGGACCCGGCGGCAGCGAACCCGTGGACGCCCTCACCGTCGCCGGCAGGCGCTACCTCACCTGGCACGAGGCCACCGAACGCGCCTGGACCCTCGCCCCCTTCAGGCCCGCCGACGGCCCCCGCAGCACCACCGTCGCCGTGCCCGGCGGCACGGCCGAGGAACCGCTCGACGACGGGGACGGACGACGCGCCGGCGTCCTGGTGCGCAGCTGGCGGCCCCTGGAGGGCGTCGTCGAGCTCGACGCCGTACCGCTGCCGGGCGACGTCTGGCGCGTCGCCGTGACCCTCACCAACACGACCGCCTGCCCGCCGCCCCCCGATCCGCGCACCGCGCGCGACGCCCTGGCCGCCCACGGCTTCATGTCCACCCACACCGTGCTGCGCTGCTCCGAGGGCGCCGCCTTCGTCTCGCTCGCCGACCCACCCGCCCCGCTGCGCGGGGCCGCGGACTCCTGCCGGAACGAGGGCACCTGGCCCGTCCTCGTGGGCCGGCCGGCGGGGGACCGGCAGCGGGCCCGCTCGGTGCTGTCCTCGCCCGTCACCCTGGAGGACTTCCCGGCCGTCGCGCCCGAGAGCCCCGGCGACCTGTTCGACGGCGGGGAGATCGACCAGCTCCTCATCCTCAGCGTGCTCAGCCTCACCCCGCGCGAACAGGAGGAAGCCCGTGCCAGCGACCCCAGGGCCCGCGAGATCCTGGACCGCTGCGCGGCCCTTTCCGCCGACGAGCTGATGGCTCTGCACGGCACGATCAGAGAGTTCCGCCCACCGAAGGAGGCTGCCCCATGAGAAGCGTGCCGATCGGCGGTGTCCGCGTGCGCCGCGGCAGCCGGGTCCGGCTGCGGCCCGTCGGCCGGGCCGACGTCCTGGACCCGTCGCTCACCGGGCGCGTCGCCGAGGTGACGGAGTTGACGGAGGACCTGGAGGGCCGGGTCCAGCTGGTCGTCAGCCTCGACGGCGACGCCGGCCGTGACTTCGCCACGGGCCTGGGCCACCGCTTCTTCTTCTCACCCGAGGAAGTGGAACCCGTCGTCGGCGAGACCGCCCCGCCCACCGCCCGCGTCCTGATCGCCGGCATCGGCAACGTCTTCCTGGCCGACGACGCCTTCGGCCCCGAAGTCGTCGCCGCTCTGCGCCGCCGCCCCGTGGCCGCCGGCGTGCACGTCGCCGACTTCGGCATCCGGGGCATGGACCTGGCCCACCGGCTGCTCGACGGCTACGACGTGGCGGTGTTCGTCGACGCGGCGCCGCGCGGCGGGGCACCGGGCACGCTCTACCTCATCGAGCCGGCGCCGGTGGACGCGGCCGCCCCCGCCCCGCCCGACGCCCACGGCATGGACCCCGTGCGCGTCCTCGCCCTCGCCCACCGGCTCAGCGCCGCCGGACAGGGGGGAGCGGTGCCCCGCGTCGTCGTCCTCGGCTGCGAGCCGCTGGTGCGCCTGCGCGGCGACGAGCCCGAGGTCGCCTTCGGCCTCAGCGAACCCGTGCGGGCCGCCGTCCCGGAGGCGGTGCGCTGGCTCGAATCGCTCACCCGCGCCCTGCAGGGCGACCCGCGCGCCCCCTTGGACGCGGTGCCCCTCGCCCCCGTGGGCCCCTGAAGCCGGCGAGGAGGTGACTGACATGAGGAACGGCATCTTCATCCCGGCGGTCGTGGTGCGCGTCGCCGTCGGCGCCCTCGCCCTGGCCGCCGCCGCGGCCGTCGTCTTCAACGCGCCCGACGCCGTGCGCTACTTCAAGATGGAGACCATGTAGCCGTCGGCCGCCCGCGTGGCGCGGGCGGTCACTCGCCGTCGGCCACCGCCGCCGTCCCAGCCGGTCCCGTGGGCCACTCGGCGAGCGCTACGAGCTCGTCGGCGGTGACGCCCTCCGGCACCGGCACCGGCGGCGGCGTGCGCAGCGGGGGCTGCCAGCCCGCTTCCCGGTCCCAGGTGCGCACGACCTTCGCGGGCGCGCCGGCGACGACCGCGTGGTCGGGGACCTCGCCCCGGACGACCGCGCCGGCGGCGGCCACCACGTTCCGGCCCAGCCGGGCGCCCGGCAGGATGACCGCTCCGGTGCCGATCCAGCTGCCGGCGCCGATCTCGACCGGGGCGCTGCGGGGCCACTGCTTGCCCACGGGCGTGTGGGGGTCGTCGTAGCTGTGGTTGGTGGTCGTCACGTACACGCCGGGGCCGAAGAAGCAGTCGTCGCCTATCGTCAGCAGGGTGTCGGCGACCACGTGGCTGCCGCGGCCGAGGACCACGCCGTTGCCCAGCCGGACGACGGGCTCCGGGCCGAGGTCGAGGCCGGGCATCATGCCCGCGGTCAGCGTCACGTCCTGGGCGATGATGCAGTGGTCGCCCAGCTCGATCCACGGATCGCCGAAGATCGTGCCCTGCGGGAAGGCGAGCCGCGTGCCGGCGCCGATGCGGCGGAACCGGTACGGGCCGGGGCGCTCGGCGGTCACCGCTCCGGCCTCCCTGAGCCAGCGCGCGCCGCGGTGCACGGCCCGGGAGGCGGTACGGCGCCGCCAGGCCACCAGGGTCGAGAACACGTTCTGATTCGTCGGCACCCCCACACGGTACTCAGGCTCCCCACCGCTCCTTCCGGGGCCGTGCTGTGATCTTCACCCCACGGCTTAGGGGTGGCGGTTGTGCCAGGCGCTGTAGAGGCCCGTGAGGATCGCCGCGTACTCGGTGAGGGCGGCGGGGGTGGTGTGACCGAAGAGGATGAGCGTGACGCAGGCGGCCATGGTGACCGCGAAGGCCCATACCTGAGAGGCGCTGCCGTTCATGGGGGTCCTCCTTCGTGAGGGGGTGGGGGCTGGCCGAGGCGCCGCGGGTGGCGGAATCATCACTTCCGGCACTGTGAGTCTCGGTAGGCGACGGGGCGCCGGTACAGGGGTTGCCCGTTGCCCGTGGGGCAAGAGGCACCGGGCAACCCCGCCGTACGGTCCCGGCGCCTTCAGCCGCAGCCGGGGCCGTACGGCACGTCGGGCAGCAGCCGGTGCCAGACGGCCCGGTCGGTGTGGCCCACCGCCTTGCACGTGCCGGCCAGTACTCGGGGGACCGAGAGGTTCCACCAGCGCACGGTGCCGTCCTCGGCGACGGAGACCACCGGCCCCTCGTCGGCGAGGAACGCCGCCGCCCGGACACGGCCGGTGTGCCCGGTGAGGGTGAACAGCAGCCGGCCGTCGCGGGGATCCCAGATGCGGACGGTGTCGTCCCGGCCGGTGGTCGCCAGCCGCGTCCCGCTCGGGTTGAAGACGGCCGAGGTCACGGGGCCGGTGTGGCCGGCCAGCGTCCGCAGCCTCCGCCCGTCGCGCGGGTCCCAGAGCTTGACCGTGTAGTCACGGCTGGCCGTCGCCAGGATCCCGCTCGGGCTCTTGGCGAGGCCGAGCACCGTGTCGGCGTGGTCGGCCAGCTCGTGCAGCTGACGGCCGTCCGAGACCCGCCAGATCCGGGCGGTGTTGTCCAGACTGCCCGTGGCCAGCGTGCCGCCGTCGAGGAAGAGCACCCGGTAGACGGCGTCCCCGTGCCCGGTGAACCGTCGTCCCGGCAGCGGGGCCTCCCCGGTGGCCCGCCAGAGCCTCGCGGTGTGGTCCTCGCTGGCGGTGGCCAGCGTCCGGGCGTCGCCGGGCCGGAAGGAGAGCGAGGTCAGCGGCCGGGAGTGGGCCCGCCACCGGTACAGCGGCCGGTCGGGCGCGGCGGTGCGCCACACGGTGGCCGTCCCGTGCTCGTCCCCGGCCGCGAACAGCGAACCGTCGTGGCTGAACGCCACCGCGCGCACCGGCACGCTCCCGGCCCGCACGGTCCGGGCCGTACGCTCCCGGGTCCGCCACAGCCGCAGCGTGCCGTCGCTCCCGGCGACCGCGAGCAGCGAACGGTCGGGGCTGAGGGCCGCGTCGAGCCAGGCCGCCCCGGGCAGCGGGGCCCGTACGGACCCCTGCGGGTTCCACAGCCGCAGCGTGCCGTCCTCGCCCGAGGTCGCCAGCGTCCTGCCGTCGGGGGAGAACGCGATGCCGTGCACCGGGCCCAGGTGACTGGACAGCACCGCGATCCGGCGCCGTTCGGCGACGTCCCAGACGCGGGCGGTGTCGTCCTGGCTGGCGGCGGCCAGGCGCTTGCCGTCGGGCGAGAAGGCCACGGCGAAGACGGAGTCCTGGGCGCCCTCGAGCGCCGCCTCCCGCTTGCCGCTGAGCGTGTCCCACAGCCCGACGTCGTCGTGCCACTCACCGGTGGCCAGGCGCCGCCCGTCCGGGGAGAAGGCCAGGGAGCGGATCTGCCCGTGCTCCTTCGAGCCGACGACCCGCGCCCGCCCCGCGGCCACGTCCAGCAGCCACACCCGCCCGTCCAGCCCGGCGGCGGCCACCCGGCCGCCGTCGCCCGTGACGGCGGCCGCGTACAGCGGCCCCAGGCCCGCGTCGTGGACCTCGGCCTCGGCGGCCGGGCGGCCGGGGTGCGCGATCCTGACCCTGCCGTCCTCTCCCGCCGAGACCACCGACTCCCCCCGGCCGGACAGCGCGACGGCGCGCACGGGACCCGTGTGCCGGCCCGCGGGGGCCCGCCGGCCGGTCGCGCTGTTCCACACCGTCACCTCGCCCTCGTCCGTCCCCCACGCGACCAGCGGCCCGCCGGAGGCGGCCGCCAGCGCCCGTACCGGCGCGCGGTGGCCCGCCAGCACCGACGAGCCCCGGCTCCCGGCCACGTCCCACACCCGGACGGTCCCGTCGGCGCCGGCCGACAGCAGGTGCCCGCCCCGCGGCTGCCAGGCGACGGCGAAGGCCGGGCCCCGGTGGCCCGCCAGCCGGCCGGCGTAGGACTGCGCCTGGGAACTGAGGACCGCGCTGGCCGCCGCGGGCGTGTGGGCCTGCCGCCAGGCGGCGGTCGCCAGCAGTATCGACACCTCCGGCCGGGAGGTGCTCAAGGACGTCGCCCGGAAGGCGAGTTCGTCCGACCGGGCCGCACCGCGCTGCGCCACGGCCTGCCGCCCCTGGTGCACCGCCACGACGGCACCGGTCAGGGCCAGCACCAGGAGCACGGCCAGGGCGGCCAGCATCCGGTGCAGCACACGCGTGCGACGCCGCTCGGTGTCCAGCTCCGCTGCGGCCTGCGCCGTCGCGGCCTCCAGGAAGGCCCGCTCCACGCCCGTCACCGCCAGCACCGGGTGACCGGCCAGTTCCCGGGCCGTCGCCAGTCTGTTGCCGCGCAGCAGCAGTGCCGGGTCACGGCCCTCCGCGTCCCACTGCCGGGCGGCGGCGGCCAGCTGCTGCCGGCCGCGCAGCAGCGCGGCATGGGTCTCGATCCAGCCGTGCAGGCGCGGCCACGCCCGGAGCACCGCCTCGTGGGCGAGGGTCACCCGGTCGGCGTCGACGGTCAGCAGGCGGGCCCGGGTGAACTCCTCCACCACCTCCGCCGTCGCCTGCGACCGCGGCCCGGCCTGCCGCAGCAGCAGCTCGCACGGCACCCTCAGCCGCGTGGCCCGGCCGTCCTCGTCGAGGCGGACCAGCTGGAGGAGGGCGGACCGCGCCGCGTCCTGGTGCGCGGGGGACAGCCGCGCGTACGCGCGCTCCGCCGTGGCCGCCACCGCGCCGGCGATGCCGCCCGCCTGCTGGTAGCCCTCCACGGTCAGCGTCCGCTTGCGGCGCCGCTGCCAGGTCGCGAGCAGGGCGTGGGACAGCAGCGGCAGCGCGCCCGGTTCGTACGCGGCGCGGTGCCCCTGGCCCCGGTCGCCGGCCCCGAGGTCGCGCAGCATCAGCTCCACCAGCCCCGGCTCCAGGTCCAGCCCCACGGCGAGGGCGGGCCGCACCACCGCCTCGCGGATCTCGTCCGGCCGCATGGGCTCCAGCGGCAGCTGGCCGTCCCGCATCGCGGCCGCCAGCTCCGGGAAGGCCAGGCACCGGCCGTAGAAGTCGGCCCGCATGCCCAGCACCACCAGCGCCGCGGACCCGTCCCGGCCGTCCGCGAAGGCCGGGCCCGTCGCCAGGGCGTGCACGGCGCGGATGAACTCGCCCTGCTCACGGGCGTCCGGGCACAGGGTGAAGACCTCCTCGAACTGGTCGACGACGAGCACCAGCCGCACCGGCTCTCGGCAGCCGTCCGTGCCGCCCAGCGCCTCGTGGACCGCCGTGGCGAGGGCGCCCGGCGAACGGGCCAGGGCCTGCCGCAGCTCCCCGGCCGTCAGCCCGGTGACCCGGGCCAGCCGGTCCATGAGCTCCTCCAGCGGCCGTTCCCCGGGCCGCGTGCTGACCACCGGCCAGCGGTTCGCCCCCGCGACCGGCAGGACGCCGCGGCGCAGCTCGGGCACCAGCCCGGCCTGCAACAGCGAGGACTTGCCCGTCCCCGAGGCCGCCACCACGGCGACCGGGCCCGCCCCGTCGAGCCGCTCGGTGAGGCGGTGCACGAGCGCCGCCGTCGCCCGGTCGCGCCCGAAGAACCAGCTCGCCTCCGCGGTGCCGAAGGCCGCCAGTCCCCGGTAGGGGCACACCTCCAGGGGACGGCCGCGGGCCCCGCGCCGCTCCTCCGTCGCCCCCGCCACCAGGGGGGACAGCTCGCCCTCCGCCTCCAGGGCCCCCTCGCACCGCCGGGCGACCTCCGGTGTCATCGGCTTCTCACCGGTCTCGACCCGGCTCAGGTAGCCCTTGTTGTAGTGGACCAGGTGGGACAGCCCGGCCAGGGACATCCCCCGCGCCTGGCGCAGCCGGCGCAGCTGCTCTCCCGGCGCGACCGTACGGGCGGCGGTCGCGCCGTGCTCTCCTTCTTCTCCGCCTCGGTGCATCAAAGGCCGTCCTTGCTGTGCGAGCTCTGCCAATAGGCCGGTTGTCACAGGTTGTCCCTGCTTGACCCGTTCAGCGGGCACGGCTCGTGCGGACGGCCGCGAAACCGGTCCTTCGAGTGACCGGATCCTTGTGGGTGACGCAGGACGTCCTGGCCGGTTCCGCCACCGGCCCGCGTCACCGGAGCGGACGGCGCCGCCTTGCCCCGCCGCCCGGCGGCGTGTGTGCTGGCCGTGCCGCTTCCGCACGGACGCATGCTGAAGGAGACGCGATGACGGTGGACTTCGACCTCGGGCCCGCCGCGCAGCGGATGGCGGGTCTGCTAAGGGCGGTCGACGACGAGTGGCTGACGGCGCCGACGCCCTGCGAGCGCTACACCCTGGGCGACCTGATCGAGCACGTGGGCGGCCTGGCCGGCGCGTTCACCGCGGCGGCCACCAAGACCGCCCCGGAGCCGGCGGGCTCCCCGCCCCCCTCCGGCGACGCCGCCCGGCTGGAGACGGACTGGCGCACCCGGATCCCCGAGCGGCTCACCGCCCTCGCCGACGCCTGGCGCGACCCCGCCGCCTGGGAGGGCGTGACCCGCGCCGGGGGAGTGGACCTGCCGGCGGGCGTGGCGGCCCGAGTGGCACTGGACGAACTGGTCGTCCACGGCTGGGACGTCGCCCGCGCCACCGGCCAGCCGTTCGACTGCGACGAGGCGGAGCTGGCCGCCTGCCTGGAGTTCGTGTCGGGCTTCCCCCGGCCCGACCCGGAGGAGCGGCCCGCCGACGGCGGCCTCTTCGGCCCGCCCGTCGACGTCCCGGCCGACGCCCCGCCGCTCGACCGGATGCTCGGGCTGACCGGACGCGACCCCGGCTGGACGCCCGCCTGACGCCGCGCCGGAGACCGCGCGGCTCCGGGCCGCCCCGGCGAAGGCCTCACCTGGAACGCCCCGGTTCGGAACGCCCCGCCCCGGAGAACGCCTCGCCTGGAACACGCCGGCCTGGAACGCGCCCGCACCGGCCCCGTCCGCCGCCCCCGCCCTGACCGCCGTGTCAGCTCTGGCCGGCGGGCGCGAGCACCACGAAGTCGGCGCCGAAGGGGTCGAGGCAGACGGCCAGCCGCCCGACGCCCTCCGCGTCCTCCGGGCCCATCTGCACACTGCCGCCGTTGCCGGTGACCGCGGCCACCGTGGTGTCGCAGTCCACGACGGCGAACACCGGGTGCCAGTACGGCCGGCCGCCGTTCAGCGTCAGGGCCTCGGAGCCGACCTGCATCACACCGCCCTGCATCCGCTCCTGGCCCTTGCCGGCCGGAGTGACGAGGGAGTACGTGCCGCCGTCGCCCGGCAGCGGGATGTCGGAGGTCTCCCAGCCGAACAGGCTGCCGTAGAACTTCTTCGCGGCCGCCGCGTCCGTGGTGTACAGCTCGGTCCAGGCCAGCGCCCCCGGGGCGTCGGTCTGCTCCAGTCCCCTGGACGTGCCGGGCTGCCAGATGGCGAACTGGCCGCCCTGCGGGTCGGTGAACTGGGCCATCCGGCCCGCGCCGTCGGCGTCGAGCGGCGCGACCCGCACCGCCCCGCCCAGGCGCTCCACCGTCCGCGCCGTGGCGTCGGCGTCGGGGGTGTTGAAGTAGATCATCCACGCGGAGCGGGCCCCGGTCTCGGTCAGCGGGCCGACCGCGCCCACGATCCGGCCGTCGTTCTTGAAGATGCCGTAGCCGTTCGCCTCGGGACCGAGCGACTCGAACTCCCAGTCGAAGACCGCGTCGTAGAAGGCCGCGGCCGCGGTGACGTCCCGCGCGCCCAGATCGATCCAGCACGGGGAGCCGGCCAGGAAGTCGGTGGTGATCATCTTCGCCCCTTCGAGGATTCCGCCGGAGTTCTCCGCCCAGACTGACACCTCCCACCCGCGCTCGCCCTTTCTACGGGATCTCCGTGGTTGAAACGCCGCGGCGCGGCAAGGCGAGCGGGAGACGCCGCGGGGCCGGCCCGGCCCGGGGCATTGGTCCGTGCGGCCGAGTACGACTGGCCGTGCCGCCGCCCGTCTGGTCACCTGAAAGCATCCCGGGCCCGGAGGAGGACGACGATGGACATCGGCGCTCTGACCGATGAAACACTCAGCGACCTGCGTCGAAAGCGCGAATACCCGGCTGTGTCGCTCCAGATGCCCACGAATCGGCGCGCCCCGTACCGCCCCGAGGACCAGGTCAGGCTGCGCAACACCGTGGCCGAGGCCAAACGGCGGCTCGCCGAGGACCCCCGGGTCACACGGGCCGCCCGGATGGACGTCGAGGCCCGGCTCGACGCGGCGGTGGCCGAGGTCGACCTCACCCACGGGTCCGACGGCCTGCTCGTCCTCGCCGCCCCCGGCGAGCACCAGGTCTGGTACCTGCCCCGCATGGTGCCGCAGCGCGTGATGATCGACGACACCTTCCTCACCCGCAACCTCGTCGCCGCCCGCCTCGTGGAGGAGCCGTACTGGGCCCTCGTGCTGTCCGAGGGCGAGACACGGCTGTGGGACGGCACGGGGGAGAACCTCGTCGAGGCCACGGAGAACGGCTTCCCCGTCCGGCCCGCCCTCCCCGACCACCAGGACGCGCTGCCCGGCCGGAACTTCGACAAGGTCGGCAACCACCCCCTGTCCTCACGCGAGGAGTCGCACGTCGAGCGCGAGCGCCAGTACATGCGCGCTGTCGCCGCCGCCCTGGCTCCCGTCATGGACCGCCGCCCCCGGCCGCTGTACGTCATCGGCCTGCGCGAGCAGATCGCGCTGTTCGAGAAGCTGTACCCCAACAGCGCCGCGATCACCGCCCGGGTGGAGAACGGCGGCGCCGCGGGCAAGTCCGCCCACGAGATCCTCGGGATGCTCCACCCCGCCTTCGACCAGCGCCGCTCCTCGCGCCACGAGGAGGTGCTGCGCCGCCTCAGCGACGCGCGCGGCAGCCGGCGCTTCACCTCGGGCCTGGACGAGATCTGGCGGACGGTGCGCGAGGGCCGCGTGGCGCTCCTCGCGGTCGAGGACCACTACCAGGTCACCGCGCGGGTCGACGGCAACGGCGGTCACCCCCTGCGGGTGGAGGCGCCGACGGAACCGCTGCTGGCGGACCCGGACGTCCACGAGGACGTGGTGGACGAGATCGTGGAGGCCGCCCTCGCGGGCGGCGCGGACATCGAGTTCCTCCCCGACGACGCCCTCGCCGAGGCGGACCGCCTCGCGGCCGTCCTCCGGTACTGAGGCCGGGCCGGCGTCGCCCCCGACGGCGCCGGCCTCCCTCGTGTCGGGTACCCCCGCAGATCGTTAAAGGGGACATGAACCATCATTTCGCCACCCGTATCGCCGCCGGTTCGGTCCTCCTGGCTGTGGGGGGCCTGGCCTGTGCCGCCGGCACCGCGCAGGCCGACGACGCGCACGGGCGGGGCACCGCCCCGCTCACCTCCCGCGTCGCCGGCCTGACCTCCGCCGGCGGCCCGGTCGGCCGGGCCGCCTCCCTCCTCAAGGAAGAGATCCCCAAGGAGGCGTCCGGCCAGGTCTACCTGCGCTCGCCGCTCGCCGAGGGCTGAGTGACGCCCGGCTCCGGGCCGGCGCGGCCGGTGCCGGAGCCGAACTCGACCGCCGCCACGTGTTCGCGCGAGGTGCGGTCGAGCAGCACCACCGAGGCGGCCTCCGCCACCGCGTCCGGCACCGGGAGCACGGCGCCCGGGAGCCGGTCGCCCGGTGCCCCCGCCGCGGCGGACAGCGTGCCCAGCAGCCGGCCCAGCCCCCTGCGGTGCTTGGCGAAGACGCGCCCCGGCGCCCGCCGGCCCCGGACGGCCTGCCCGGCGAGGGCCTCGGCCACCCCGACGTCCAGCAGCACCAGGTGCAGCTCGCGCCCCTGCCGCCCGGCCGTCCGGGCCAGCCAGCGGCGCATCCACGAACGGCTGCCGCAGTCGTGCACCAGCAGCGGAGCCCCGCCGCGCGCCTCGGTGCGCAGCCACCGGGCGTACGTCAGCCGTGCCCAGGGCCGGTAGACCGCGTACGGCAGGCGCTCGGGCATCACGGACTGGCATGCCTCGTGGACGACCCGCGGGTCGACCGTGGCCGCGCAGGCGGACCACCGCCGCATCAGCGTGCTCTTGCCGCTGCCGGGCAGCCCCGAGACGACCACCACGGCCCCCGGGGGATAGAGCAGCACGGCCGGCGGGTCGTGCCGCCCGCGCAGGTCCACCAGTCCGCGCGGACGCAACCGCGCCGACGGCTCCTCGGGCGGCACGTCCGCCGTGGCCGGTCTGCGTATGTCGTTCACTACCGTCCTTTGTTCGATGGGACCGCCCCCCGCGCACGGGCCGGGGGACCTTCCCGCGGCCCCCGCCGGGGAGGAGGCGGCGGCAGCCTTGAAGACGTGAGGGCGCGGCGGTCGGTTCTGGCGCACCGCCATGGCGGCGCGGCGCCCCGGTGCGTCCCCGGGCCGGTGGGCGGGGGTCAGCCCGTCGCGGCGGGGGCGTTGAGGAGCGCGGAACCGGTCGGGGTGATGGTGTGCAGGGCCGTGTTGCGGTGCCGGGCGGTGGAGATGAGCCCGGCCGCGCGCAGGACCGTGGCGTGTTCGCTCGCGCTCGCGGGTGAGATGTCGACGAACGCGGCCAGTTCGCTGGTGCTCCGGCCCGGGTGCTCGGCGATCGACGACAGCACGGCGGCCCGGGTCCTGCCCAGGAGCGCGGCCAGCGGGTTCGGCGCGGGGGAGGAGGCCCGGGGGGCGGAGGCGAGGGCCAGCGGATCGGGGTCGTCGTGGTGGAGGGAGTAGGCCAGGTACGGCTGGGGGACGGCCTTGGGGTCCACGAAGGGGATGGGCGCGAACAAGGAGGGGATGAGGAGCAGTCCGCGGCCCTCCAGATACAGGTCGCCGTGGAAGCCGGGCACGATGGTCACTTCCAGGACGGGGGGGTTCCAGCGGATGCGGCGTGAGTTCAGGCCGCTGAGCATGCCGTGCACCCCGCCGTCGCTCAGCTGCCTGATGCGCAGGGCCCTGTCCGCTGAGGCCAGGCTCTCGATGCGCGGCCAGTGCGGTGCCAGGATCCGTTCGTGCAGGTGGCCCAGCGCACCGTGGAGCTGGCGGAGTAGCCGCTGGTCCTCGCCGAGGTGCTGGGCCCAGCGGGGCAGCCGGACCTGGCGCTCCGAGAGCCGTGCCAGATCCTCGCGGATCCGGGTCCGGGGCGTCGAGCGCACCAGCTCAAGGTGGTCCTCGGGGCTGCCGCCCTGGGTCAGGGACAAGAACGCGGGAGAGCGGCCCGTGGCCGGGATCAACTCGAAGACCATGCGCGCCGAGGGATCGAGGCCGGCCAGCGCCTGCCGGCGCCAGGCACCGAAACCGGGGGGCGGGTTCCGCAGTTGCAGCACCCGGACGGCGATGCTCAGCTCCAATAACGGCCGCGGTGCGTCTGCCACCCGGGTGCGCGCCAGGTCTTCGGTCGTGAAATGAATCCGGTAGACCATGCCCTCCCCCTGTCCCTCCCTCTGTCGGATTCAACGAGGTAAGGGCCCGATTATGACGATAGCCGGTTCTTCGGTCCACCCCGAATGATGTTGCCTCCCCGGCGCGTCGTGCCCCATTCCCGGGCCGTCCGACGAGGGAAAAGGCCTTTGTCCTTCTTGTGCTCGGGAGGGTGGACTGGCAAGCCCCCTGGGAATGCGGGACGGGGGAACTTTGGCAGGTACATTCGCATCCGTAACTTTCGGAACAGCACGTTTATGCCGCTGGCGGCAGACCGGAACACGCGGAGCAGCGCACATGACCCACTTGCCCCCGATGCCACCTTCACCTCCCATGCCCGGTCCCGGGTCGAGGAAGAAGCGGTGGATCGTTCCCGTGGTCGCGCTCGTCGCCCTCGGCCTCCTCGGCTGGCCGATTCTCCACTACCTCGGCGTATTTTCGGACAAGGGCGATCCGGTCAGTTTTGCCCAGGCGAACAAGGGCGGCGGCAAGCAGGGAGGCGGAGCGGACGGACAGGCCGGCGGGCAGAGCGGGGAGGAATCCAGAACGCTGATGCCCACCGGGCCCGAGGCGAAGTTCACCGTGGAGAGCACCCTGGGTGACGGCACCAAGATCGCCAAAACCAAGTACCAGGGGCAGAAGTCCGGTTTTACGGGGAACGTATGGGTCTGGGCGCCGAAGGAGTACTACGAGAAGCAGTACGAGAAGAGCGGCTTCCCGGTCCTCATAGCCCTGCCCGGCGGCGACGGTGCCCAGACGAACTACTGGATCGGCGGCGATCTCGCGCTCCAGGCGAACATCAGCACCTGGGTGAAGGAAGGCAAGAGCCTGCCCTTCGTCGTCGTGATGCCCACCCTGAACCCGAACAGGAAGTTCTACTACGACGGCAGCGACATCCCCGATCAGCCCAAGATGGGCACCTGGCTGACCGAGGACGTCCCCGACCTGGTCAAGGCCAACTTCCGCACGCTGAAGTCGCGTGACGGATGGGCGTTCATGGGCTCCTCCTCCGGCGGCTTCGCGGGCCTGAAGGCCGTGCTGAAGCACCCGGACAAGTTCAAGGCCGTCATCGCCTCCGGCCCGGACATCGTCCCGGACTCCCCGCTGTGGAAGGGCCACGAGCAGGAGAAGGCCGAGAACAACCCGAAGGTCCTCGCCCAGCGCCTCATCGACGCCAAGGGCCCGGACGTCTACCTCGCCTTCCAGTACGGCACGGCCGAGGACCCCCTCACCATCAGCCAGGTGGACCAGTTCCGCAGCCAGTACGACAAGGGCCCGGTCCACACGATGCTGAAGAAGATCCCCGGCGGCAAGCACAACGCCCGGACCTACGTCCCCGGCCTGGGACAGGGACCCATGGAATGGATCAGCAAGCAGATGGAGGGCCCGACCCCCGCCCCGGCCTCCTGACCCCCGCCCCGGGCCCCGCACGCGCCCGGCCGCCGCGCCCTCACCCGCCCGGCGGCCCGAGCGTGACGCGCAGGAAACGGGGCCGGTAGACGCCGGCCCGGTCGATCACGTCCTGCGGCACGAGGCTGTTGACGTTGTAGGAGACGACGAGTTCCCCGGGGCGCTCCAGCTCGGGGTGCTCGTGCGGGTTGTAGGCGATGACGTTCCGGTTGCGGTACGTGCCCGACGGGCCGGCCTCCGGCGCCGTGTACACCGTCCGTGGCCGGGTGAACGGGCCGTGGGGCGTACGGGACCAGGCGAGCTGCACCTGAGCGCTGAACGGTTCGTCCGACCGCTGGGTGACCAGGGCGTACCAGCGGCCGTGCCGGACCACGCTCAGCTCGTCCGAGGTGCGCAGCGCCGCCCCGTCGGCGCCCGTCAGCCGCGCCGACCGCGACTCCCGCGCGGACCACTTCCCGTCGGCCGTCCAGTACTGCCACGGCCGGCGCAGATCGGATCCGGCGACACGTGCGAGCCGGAGGTAGTGCGCGCCCAGCGGGCCCTGCTCGGTGCCGTAGACGTAGGTGTGGCCGCCCTGTCGCTCCAGCCACGCGCCCCAGGCGGTGCGGGCCGAGGAGGGCAGCGGGGTGAGGGAACGCGGCCGGTCCGGCCGGCCGGGGCCGAACCGCGCCAGCACGTTGCCCTGCCAGGCCACGTCCAGCGGACCGCTCCCGGTGCGCGCGTACCGGGCGTAGACGATGGCGGCACCGCGGCCCTCGGCCACTCCCGCCCTGGCCCAGTACCACTGGTCGCGGGAAGGGCCGCTCACCACGGGCGCGGGCCCGCCGGACCGGTCCCGGCCGGTGACGGTCCGGGGGCGCCCGGCGGCGGGCCACAGCACGAAGCTGTTGTGCACGAAGGGCGTCGTGCCGCCCGCGCCGGCGACGGGCGGGCGGGAGCCGTCGGCCCGGACGGTGCCGAGGAAGGTGTCGGAGAAGACCCACAGCTCACCGGCGGCCGTCGCGACGGAGTAGGTGCTGTCCCCACCGGTCCAGTGACTTCGCCCGGGGCGCTCGGCGTAGGCCCCCCACGCCTCGTCCAACGCCGTGGCCGGACGCACCCGCCCGACCCCGGGGGGACCGGCGGCCGGCCGGTCCCCGGGTGGAACGAACGCGCAGACCGCGACGGCGAGGGCGACCAGCACACGGGGAATCCTCATGGCACCCGTCCAACGATCCACATGCCCCGCGGTTGCCGCCGGGCGGCCTGGACGTGGTCGCGGCGGGCGCCCGCCGCGACCACGGAGGCCCAGTGAAGCCGAAGACGATCATCGACGGAATGGGCCGTTCGGCCCCCCGTCCCCGGGCCGAACGGGCACGTTCCGGCGGTGCCATACTCCTTGCGCTCTGCGCCCGGCACGAGGAGAGACGGCACGTGAACACCACCAGGGGCAACGACTACTACGCGCTGCTGGCGCGGCACGACGCGATGCGGCTGCGCCGTCAGATGCTCTCGCCGGGAGCCGTCGCGGCCCCCGACCGCACCACCGCGGGCGGCGCACACCGGCCGCCGTGCGACGAGGCCGACCGGCGGCTGATCCTCGGCGGGCTCCATCTGGTCACGCCGTTCGACGACCTCATCACCCACCTGTACGAGGTCATGTTCGGGCGCTGGCCCTACCTGCGCTCGCTCTTCCCCGACTCCATGACGTTTCAGCGGCAGCACCTCGCTCAGGTCTTCGGCTATCTGACCGACCGTCTGGACCGCCCGGACGAGGTGGCCGCCACGTTCACCCGGCTCGGCCGCGACCACCGCAAGCTCGGGGTCCGGCCGGCCCACTACGAGGCGTTCGAGGCGGCGCTGTGCGAGGCACTGCGCGCGCGGGCGGGTGCCCGCTGGACCACGGAGCTGGAAGGGGCGTGGCTGCGCATGCTGCGGTTCGCGGTCGGGGCCATGGTCGCCGGCGCGGACGCCGCGATCACCGAACCGCCGGCCTGGCACGCCACGGTGGTCGGCCACGAGCTCAGGCGCCCCGACCTCGCGGTGTTACGCGTCAGGACCCATGAGCGCTACCCCTACCGCGCGGGGCAGTACGGTGCGCTGGAGGCGCCCTCCCTGCCGCACGCCTGGCGGCAGTACTCGATGGCCTGCGCTCCCCGGGCCGACGACGAGATCGAGTTCCACGTCCGCCGGACCGGTGCCGGCGGGGTGAGCGAGGCCCTGGTCAGCCGCACGCGCGTGGGCGACACCCTGCGGCTGGGGCCGGCGGCGGGGACGATGACGTTGGACGGCCACCTCACCCACGACCTGCTGCTGGTGGCGGGCGGCACGGGCCTCGCCCCCTTCAAGGCCCTGGTGGACGAGCTGGGCACCCGGCCCCCGGGCGACAGGAGGGTCCACCTCTTCGTGGGCGCGCGCCACCACGCGGACCTCTACGACCGCGACTGGCTGGCCGACGTCGAGCGCCGGCGCCCCTGGCTGCGGGTCCTGCCGGTCTTCGGCGGCACCCCGGCCACGCTCGCGGCGGTGCGGCGGCACGGGGAGAGGCTGGGTCTGGACTGGTCGGGGCGCGCGGCGGCGGTCAGCGGGCCGCCGGAGATGGTGCGCGCCACCGTGGCGGAGCTGAGGGACCTGGGCCTGCCCGCCGACCGGATCCGCCACGACCCGCTGCCCGGCGCGCCGTAGGGCGCCCGGGCGAGGTGAGAGGACGTCAGCCGTGCTGCGCGGACGCGTCGTCGTCCGTCTCCGCCGTCAGGTGGTGATCGACGCTCACCACGCCGTCCACGCTGCCGCACAGCTGCACGAGCACGGGTACGAGGCTCTTGCGCCGCACCGATCCGCTGAGCCTGACCTGACCGCCCGTGACCTCGACGCCGATGGCCGACGGCGACTCGTGCAGGGTGCGCACCACCACGTCCTCGACGATCTCGTCGCGGATCGCGCGGTCCGTGCGGAGGAACACGCGCAGCAGGTCGCCACGGCTGACCAGGCCCACCAGCCGCCCGGTGTCGTCCACGACGGGCAGCCGCTTGACGCGGTGCCGCTCCATTGTGCGCGCGGCCTCGACGACGCTCCACTCCGGGCGGGCGCAGACGGCGGGGCTGGTCATCAGGCCCTCGGCGGTGGTCGCCTCGTGCTTCGCGGCCGTCACCGGGCCCACCGGCGCCGGCTGCCGGCCGCCCGGGGACGGCGGCTGCTTCGCAGCCTTGGCCAGCAGATCCGCCTCGGAGACGACGCCCACCGGACGGTCGGCGGAGTCCACCACCGGTACGGCCGTGATGTCGTGTTCCTGAAGCACGTGCACGATCTCGGTGAACAGCGTCCCGCGCTGGACCCGCACGACCGAATGGGTCATCAGGTCGCCGACGGTTCTGTGCTGCAACATGTCCCAGTCCCTTTCGGATCCACCGGGAGGGCGGGCGCCGCGCCCCCGGCCTCCCGGACACCTCAAGCCTCGCATATGCGGAGCGTTCCGCCGGAAGGGGGCGGCCCGTCAGCCGGAGGACAGCAGGGCGTCCACGAAGGGGCTGCCGAAGACCCGCCCGGGGTCGTGGCGGTCCAGGACGGCCACGGCGTCCTCCCAGCGGGCGCCCGCGGGGAAACCGGTCCGGAAGGCGCCGGGCCAGGTCGTGGTGAGCGCCCGCCGGTCCGTCCAGGCGCCCTCCGGCGGCGGCCGTCGCCGCGGCGAGCACCCGCCGCCGCCCGGGACCGGGAATGTCGTCCGTACCGGCCAAGGGACCGCCCTCCCCACCTCCGGGCGCGAGGCGCCCCCGAGCGTCGTCACCCGGCCCAACGAGCGGGGGGCGCGGAGATCACGGACCGGCGGCCCGTACCGCACGCAGGGGGGCCTTGTCGCACCGGCCCCGTCGGATCCATCGTGTAACCGCTCACCGGCTCCACCGACCGTCAGCCCGCGCTCCAGGAGGCCCCATGACCGCCACCATGCTCGCCGGACGACTCGACCTGCGCTCCGGCGGCTTCGCCGTCGAGGAGGTCCCCGTCCCCCACCCGGGGCCGGGGCAGGTGAGGGTGAAGGTCAAGGCGGCCGGCATCTGCCTGTCGGACGTCCACCTCATCGACGGCAGCCTCAAGCCCGGGCGCACGACCCTCGACAAGGTCACCCTGGGCCACGAGACGGCCGGTGTCGTCGACGCGATCGGGCCGGACGTCCCCGCCGGGTGGACCGAGGGCCGGCGGGTCCTGCTCCAGGCGGGGGAGCGCTGCGGGGCCTGCGCCGACTGCGTCCGCTTCGCGCCGTGCCGGAGCGTCCTCACGCGCGGGGTCGACTACGACGGCGGCTGGGCCGAGTTCGCCCTGGCCTCCCACCACACCCTGGTCGTCCTCCCCGACGACCTCCCCTTCGAACAGGCCGCCGTCATCCCGGACGCCGTCTCCACGCCGTGGGCCGCGATCACCGCGACGGGACAGGTCCGCCCCGCCCGGCCGGCGGGCGTCTGGGGCGTGGGCGGTCTCGGCGCGCACGCGGTCCAGCTGCTGCGGCTCGCCGGCGCGGCACCCGTGGTCGCCGTCGACCCGCTGGAGGCCGCGCGCGAGCGGGCGCTCGACCTCGGTGCCGATCTGGCCCTGGACCCCGCCGACCCCGACGTGCGCGGGCGGATCCTCGCCGCCACCTCGGGCGCGGGCCTGGACCTCGCCCTCGACACGGCGGGCGTGCCGGCCGTGCGCGAACAGGCCGTGCGCTGCCTGGGGCACGGCGGCCGGCTCGTCGTCGTGGGCCTGGGCCCGGCCCCGCTGACCGTCAGCGACGGCATCGCGTTCAGCTACCGGGAACAGCGCATCCTCGGCCACTACGGCTCGGCGCCCGCCCACGTCGACGAGCTCGTCACCCTCGCCCGCCTGCACCGCCTGGACCTCGGACGGTCCGTCAGCGCGACCCTGCCGCTGGCCGAGGCCGCGACGGGGGTCGAGCGCCTCCAGAAGAAGGAGGGCAACCCCGTCCGGCTGATCCTCACGCCCTGAACGACGGCCGTACGAGCGACGCCCGCCGGTCAGGGCCGCGGCACGTTCCGCAGGTTGGAACGGGCCATCTGCGCCATCCGCCCCACACCGCCCGACAGCACGGTCTTGCCGGCCGACAGCGCGAAGCCGCCGACCATCTCGGCACTGATCTTCGGCGGGATGGACAGGGCGTTCGGGTCGGTGACGACGTCCACGAGCGCCGGGCCCTTGTGCCGGAAGGCGTCGCGCAGCGCCCCGCGCACGTGCTTGGGCTTCTCGACCCGCACCCCGTGCGCGCCGGCCGCACGGGCGATGGCCGCGAAGTCGGGGTTGTGATTGGTCGTGCCGTACGAGGGCAGCCCGCCCACCATCATCTCCAGCTCGACCATGGCCAGGGAGGAGTTGTTGAACAGCACCACCTTCACCGGCAGGTCGTACTGGACGAGCGTGAGGAAGTCGCCCATCAGCATGGAGAAGCCGCCGTCCCCGGACATCGCCACGACCTGCCGGCGCCGGTCGAGCAGCTGCGCGCCGATCGCCTGCGGCAGCGCGTTGGCCATGGAGCCGTGCGTGAACGAACCGATGACGCGCCGCCGCCCGTTGGGGGTGAGGTAGCGGGCCGCCCAGACGTTGTTCATGCCCGTGTCGACGGTGAAGACCGCGTCCCCGGCCGCCTCCTCGTCGAGCACGGAGGCGACGTATTCGGGGTGGATCGGCGTGTGCTTCTCGACCTTGCGCGTGTACGCCTTGACCACGCCTTCGAGGGCGTCGGCGTGTTTCCTCAGCATCTTGTCGAGGAACTTGCGGCTGCTCTTGGCCCGGACCTTGGGCGTCAGGCAGCGCAGCGTCTCGCGCACGTCGCCCCACACCGCGAGGTCGAGCTTCGAACGGCGCCCCAGGTGCTGGGGCCGGACGTCCACCTGGGCGATCCGCACGTCGTCGGGGAGGAACGCGTTGTACGGGAAGTCCGTGCCCAGCAGGATCAGCAGGTCGCACTCGTGGGTGGCCTCGTAGGCCGCGCCGTAGCCGAGGAGCCCGCTCATCCCCACGTCGTACGGGTTGTCGTACTGGATCCACTCCTTGCCGCGCAGCGCGTGCCCCACCGGTGACTTCACCCGCTCGGCGAACCGCATCACCTCGTCGTGGGCCCCCGCCGTGCCGCTGCCGCAGAACAGCGTCACCTTGTCCGCCTCGTCGACCATCCGGGCGAGGGCGTCGATCTCCGCGTCGCCGGGGCGCACCGACGGGCGGGTGGTGACCAGCGCGTGCTCGATGCTGCGCTCGGGGGCCTGTTCGCCGGCGATGTCGCCCGGCAGGGTGATGACGCTGACGCCGCCCTGCCCGACGGCGTTCTGGATCGCGGTCTGCAGCACCCGCGGCATCTGGCGGGAACTGGAGATCAGCTCGCTGTAATGGCTGCACTCGCGGAAGAGCTGGTCCGGATGGGTCTCCTGGAAGAAGCCGGTGCCGATCTCGCTGCTGGGGATGTGGGAGGCGAGCGCCAGGACCGGCGCCATGGACCGGTGCGCGTCGTACAGGCCGTTGATCAGGTGCAGGTTCCCCGGCCCGCAGGAGCCCGCGCACGCGGCGAGCCTGCCGGTGAGCTGGGCCTCGGCGCCCGCGGCGAAGGCGGCGGTCTCCTCGTGGCGCACCTGCACCCAGTCGATGGCGGCGTTGCGGCGCACGGCGTCCACGACGGGGTTGAGGCTGTCACCGACGACTCCGTAGAGCCTTCGCACTCCCGCCCGCACGAGGACGTCGACGAACTGCTCGGCCACCGTCTGCTTCGCCATGGCACCTTCCTCCGGATGAGTGACTGTTCGCGACCGGCCTGGCCGGCCCTGAGCGCCGCCTTCCCACATCAACCCACGGAACACCCGCCCGTGCATCGCCGGAGCGATCAATCGGGGCCCGGCCGCGGTGGCGCCGGGCGCGGCACGACGGCCGCCCGGCGCTGCCCGCGGCCCTGTCCGCGCAGTGCCTCTACGCCGCGCCGCGCTTCCTCATGCCTGGGCGACGACACCCCCTAGGAAAGGGTGAAGGCGGCCGGAAGGGTCGGGTTGTCGGCGTTGTCGTAGCCGATGGCGCAGTACGTCCAGGGTCCTTCGGACACCTTCAGGGTCGTCGGCACACCGACGTAGGGGCGGTAACCCTGAGGGTCCGCGCAGTCGGTGGCCGCCTTCGGCCCGTACTTGATCTTGTACGAGGTCAGCTCCCACGGCGCGTACACCGGGCGGACCCAGTGGACGGGGCCGCTCTCGTGGTCGAAGCGCTGGACGTCCAGCTTGGGGGCGACGGACGGCGGGGTGTTGTCCACGCGCGCGTACGCGGAGGACGGGTGGGCGAACGAGGCCGCCCAGCCCTTGCCGTGGGCCGTGGCGTCCGGGCCGCCGACGGCACACAGCACGTACAGGTTGTCCTCCTTCGGCAGGAGCCCGGTGTGGTCCAGACCCGACCGGGGCAGCCGCCGGGGCGTGGAGTAGCCCTCGGGCCGGGTGCAGTCGGTGGCGCCGAACGGGCCCGTCTTGAAGGCGACGTAGGCGTGCCGGCGGGCGTCGGCGGGCGTGACGTGCGCGTCCCAGCGGGCGGGGCCCTGCGGTGTCTCGCTCCGGGTGTGCTGCCCGGAGGAGGCGACGTCCACCTGCTCGCCCCGGTCGAGCCGGCAGCCCGGCCGGTCCAGGCGCAGGTCCGCGTTCTCCAGGCACGAGGCGACGGCGTCGACCGGCGTGGCGTAGACGGTGTCGTCCTTCGGCTCGGTCAGTCCGGCCGCGCCGCCCTCGCAGGGGCGGCCCAGGCCGCAGCCGAGGTAGCCGGGGGTGGCGACGGTGTTGAGCATCGCGATCAGCTGGTCACCGCCGGCCGCGGTGACGGGGCCGCCGGAGGATCCGCCGCTGATGCCCAGGCAGTCGGTCCGGGCGAAGCCCTTCCACAGCCAGGTGTACTCGTGCAGGGCCACCGGGGAGCCGGTGACCCGGCAGGTGGACAGGCGCAGGAAGCGTTTGCCCTCCTCCACGCCGTCGGTGGGGGCGTGCACCGCGTGCAGCGCCGTGCCGGGCGCGGGCGGGGCGGTGGCGAGCGTCCGGGGCGTGACGTTCAGCTTCGCCAGCTCCCCGTAGGTGGCGGAGATCCGCAGGACCGAGACGTCGATGTCCTTCATCGTCGCGTACACGACGTGTTCCACCGGGAAGGTCTTGTGTTCCGAGGCGTTGTCGTGGAAGTAGGCGGGGGTGAAGGTCCAGTCCCCGCCCGCCGGCTGGTCGACGGTCACCTCGTTGGTCTTCATCGTGTCGCTGACGCAGTGCCCGTTGCTCAGGATCAGGGCCTTCCGCCGGGGGTCCGGCTTGCCCGGGGCGTGGACGAGCGTCGCCGTGCAGGTCGTCCCGCCGCCCCCGACGAGCCGGCCGGACGAGCGGAACCTCTCACCGACGGGTGAAGCGGCGTCCAGCAGTGGTGCCTCCTGCGCGGCCGCGGACCGCGCGGCGGGGGTGTCGGCCCCCGTCTCCTGCGCCCGGGCCGGGCTTCCCCATAACAGGCCGACGGCTATGAACCCGGACACACCCCTGGCGAGCGTGGTGCGTATCCGGGCGGGAACGGCGTCCCTCACGGCAACCCTCCTTGATCGTCAACCGGTTGACGGCGACGACTGTGGCAGAGCCGCCCGGTCGCTTTCACGAGGGCTGTCCGATTTTCGGACATGCACGTACAGCGATGGGCGGCCCGGAACGGAGCGGGGAGCGGACGGTCGCCGGGTCGCCGGGCCGCACGGAGACCGTGCCGGACAGGTGACGCTGCGTCACCTTCCTGATGGGGTGCCGCCGCGATCGGCTCAAAAGCGGTGCCGGCCGGTCGCCGGGACGCCGGCGACCTCCAGCCACGAGGCGAGCTGCCGCCGGGACCGGACGCCGTGGAAGCGGAAGACCTCCGCCCCGTCACGGAGGAGGACGACCGTGGGGACGCTGAGCGAGTCGAACCGTTCCTGCGCCCATTCCACCGCGTCCACGTCCACCACGGCGCCGCGCAGCCCGTCCCCGCACGCCTCGACCACGTCTTCGACGACGGGCGTGAGCACGTGGCACGGGCCACACCACGGCGCGGTCAGCTGGACCAGGACGGGCGTGGGACCCGCCAGCAGCGCGTTCAGTTCCGCCTCGTCGGTGAGGTCGCGCAGCACGCCGCGTAGGGGAGCCGGAGCCCTCTCGTCCCGGTCCCCGCCCGGCAGGCCGCCGAGGTCGTCCTCGTCCTCGCCCTCGGCGGCCGCCGCGGCCGCGAAGGCCGCCGCGTGCTCCGGGGGCGCGAAGACGCCGTTGACGGTCAGCCCCGCGCGGAGCAACCGTTCCAGCACGGCCACCTCCAGCGCGTGTCCCGGGCGCTCCGTGAGGCTGACGTCGGTGAGCGTGGGCGTCAGCGACAGCACCGCGTCCGCCAGCGCGTCGTCGACCCGCGTGTTCTCCAGCGTCAGCGAGTTCAGTGCCTCCGCCCCCGCCAGGGCGCGCAGGGAGGCCGGATCGAACGCGCCGCCGTCGCACACGATCAGGCTGTCGAGCGAGTCGAGGGTGTCCGACCCGGCGAGCGAGGCCAGTCCGGCCCCGGTGAACCGCGGCGATTCCACGACCATGTCGCCGAGCGACGACAGTCCGCGCAGCGCCTCGAAGCAGTCGTCGGTGAAGTCGCCCGACAGCACCAGGGTGCGCAGGTCGCGCAGCCCGCCGACCGAGCGGACCGTCTCGTCCGTCGCCCCGCGCACGTCGACGACCACGAAGGCGTCGGGCGGGCACTGCGCCAGTCCGGCGAGGGCGTCGCCGTCGGCGTCCGCCGCGTAGACGAGCAGCGCGCCGGCCGGCACCTCGACCCGGCCGCGGGCCTCCACCTCCACGGGCGTTCCCGCCGGCTCCGGGCCGGTGGCGTCGCCGTGCCCGTCGGGGTCGTCGTGCTCGCTCTCCCCGCCGTGCTCGACGTAGACGACGGAGCCGGGAAGCCCCTGGTCGGGGAAGTGGATGACGCGGTTGCTCATGCGGTCATGCTAAGCAGCGGCCCCCCAGGACCGGAATCCTGGCCTCCGGCTCATCCGGGACGGGAGCCCCGCAGGATCTTGCCCTCCGTGCTGAGGTAGCCGCGGTCGTAGTCGAAGCGCCCGGTGCCGGCGAAGGTGAGGTAGAGCCACTTGAAGTTCTCCGCGAACACGTACGCGGGGCAGTGGTCGCCCTTCGGCATGGGCCGCCGGGTGACGTCGGTGACGACCGTGTAGCCGTGCGGCACCCGGTGGTGGCGCCTGAGGTTCTCGAAGTAGCGCCACGCCGTGGTCCGGTAGACCGGGTCCCCGGTCTGCCAGTACAGCTCGAACGCGCAGTTGGCGTACTCCGGCCGGAGCTCGTTCCGCGCGTCCAGGACCGTCAGGCGCCGGTAGTCGATCTCCTCGGGGATGACCGCGTACGCGTCCAGCACGGCGGTCCAGGACCGGTAGTAGTCGGCCGCGAGGGCGTTGTCCCCGCCGACGGGCAGGACGGCGACGCCCAGCGAGGACTGGCGCCGCGCCAGCAGGGCACCCGTGCGGAAGTCGACGCGCTTGAACCACAGCAGGCCGTCCACCCGCTCGGACTGGTGACGGACGAACGCGTCGACGAGCGTCCGGAACCAGTCGCGGCACTCCTCGTCGTCGAACATCACCCACGCGCCCCACAGGTACTCGTAGAACGAGTCCGCCGGAGGGTTCACGGCGACCGCCGACCGGTCGGCCCACTGGCCGGTCTCGACGTTCATGCTGGTGGCGAGCAGGCCGAGCGACGAGCGCCGCTGCACGACCGCGCGCAGGGCGCGCTTGGCGGCCCGCCGGTAGCGGGCGTCACCGGTGAGCTCGGACAGCAGACCGAACTCCAGGATGTGCGTACCGATCTCGGCCAGCGGCAGCACGGTGCCCGAGACCCGCCCGGTCCGCAGGTTGACGAAGCGGTAGGGCATGCCCGTGGGGGACTTGGTGAAGGCGGGAAGCAGCCGGTCCGTCAGGTCCACGCACAGGTCGAGCAGGCTCCGGCGGCGGGTGGCGAGATAGCCGGCGAGCAGACCGCCCACCAGGCGGATGGTGGCCTCGAAGACCTGGAAACCGGCGTCGATGTCGAAGTCCAGCCGGTCGTCGATCCAGCGCAGACACAGGTCGGTCTCGTCGTCGAGGCCCATGACGCAGTGCGTGTCGAGCGCCTCGACGATCGACAGCCCCACCGGCTGCCCGTCGGCGAAGAACTCGCGGTAACCGCCCGAGACCGGCTCCACCTCGTCGTGCCCCCAGGCGAACCGCTTGTACCCGCGCCACGCGTGGAGGAACTCCGAGCGGATCTCCCGTGCCTTCGCCGGCTCCGGCTTCCCGGCGCCGGCCGGCGCGGCGGTACGCCCCGGGAGGCGCCGTGGATCCGCGCCCGCCCCGTACGGACCCGCCACGGCACGCGGCTGGCCGGCGGGCCCGCCGGCCAGCGTGACCCCCCCGGCGGCCGCCAGTGCGTAGAACATCCCGCGGCGGGTCGTCCGCGCGGCGAGCGATCTGCTGAACATGACTCGGTCCTCCTGAACACCGGTCCCGGACCCGGACCGTGATCGCAGTATGCGGCCGGCGGGGCGCCGTCCCCGGCAGGCGCGGCGCGTGCGGTCAGGGGCAGCGTGCGATGGCGACCAGGGCCACGTCGTCCCCCAGGGACCCGCCCGCGTGGGCGAGCAGGTCGTCGTGGACACGCTTGACGAGCCGCTGCGGGTCGCGCTCGTGCCAGGCGGCGACGCGCTCGACGAGGGGGTAGAAGGAGCCCTGGGAGTCACGCGCCTCGATGACTCCGTCGGTGTACAGCAGAAGCAGCTCGCCGATCCCGTAGGGGAACGTCTCCGCGGTGTAGTCCGACTCCGTCAGGCCCCCGCCCACGCCCAGCGGCAGGGCCGGGTCACTGACCGTCAGGACGACGACCTCCTCCTCGCGCAGCAGCAGGGGCGGCGGGTGGCCGCAGCTGATGAGGTGGATCACGGGTTCGGTGTCGGGGATGTCCAGCACCGCCGCGGTCACGAAGCTCTCGCCCGTGGCCACGTCGCCGTTGGGGTCCGCGTCGGAGTAGATGGTGTTCTGCAGGTGCGCCACCAGCCGGGGCAGGGGAGGGTTGCGGTGCGCGGCGGCACGGTAGGCGCCCAGCAGCAGGGCCGCGTCCCCGACCGCGGGCAGCCCCTTCCCGCGGACGTCGCCGATCATCACCCGGGTGCCGTCGGGGGTGCGCACGGCGGCGTACAGATCGCCGCCGATCTGGGCCTCCTCCTCCGCCGCCACGTAGACCGCGGCGAGCCGCAGCGGTCCGATACGCGGCGGAAGGGGCCGGAGCAGCACCTTCTGGGCCACGTCGGCCACCAGCCGGGCCTGCCCGAGCTGCCGCTCATGGCGCTCGTGCACATAGCGGAAGCCGACGAGGAAGAGGGAGATCACCAGGAGGGCGGCGATCTGGGCCTGGTGGTTGGCCGTGAAGAGCCCGCCGTGGAAGACACCGATGGCGACCTGGGCTCCCACGGCCAGGGCCCCGATGGCGGCCGTGAGCAAGGGACCCCCGAAGGCCGCGGTGATCGCGGGCGCCACGACGAGGAGCGGTCCCAGGTGGATGTTCGGGGCGGTCAGGAGATCGACCACCACGATCAGCACGATGAGCCCGAGGGGCACCGCGATCAGCGCGGAGCTGGGATTCCACCGTCGCCCGAGGTCGGGTGGATGATGCTGGAGGCGCATGCCTCCTGCTTACATTTCCGGGCGACCCCGGTGCCCCTCCGACACGTCTTTCCGGCCGGTTCGCCGGTCACACGGGCGGAACGAGGACGAAATAGCGGTCCAGCGCGGCCCGGTCGCCCTTCACCACGTCGAGCCGGTCGGCCGGGATCCGCTGCCAGAGGAACAGCATCAGGTCCGACGCCGTACCGGCCAGCTCCACGGCACCGCCGCTGTCGCCGTCGGGGTCGTCGGCGCCGGGGCCGTCGCCGGTATCGAGCCGGACCTCGTCGCCCTCGAAGCGCACGCTCCAGTCGCCCGCCCCGTCCGTCCGCCGGAACCGGAACCGCTCCCCGGAGCCGGGCGGCGCCTGGGTCCAGGCCCGCCTGGCCGGCGCCATCACCTCGAAGGTGTGGGTGATGGCGTCCTCGGCGAGCCCGGCGTCGACCGGCTGTGCGCTCCCCACCGCGTTCTCGGCGTCCCAGCGGTGCACGGCCGCCTCGATGGTCTGGATCCGCAGCCAGAACGCCACGGTCTGGTCCGGCCCGAAGGTCCACACCCGTTCCTTCGGGTCGGTGCTCCGCCACAGCGCCTCCATCGCCGCGGCCCCCTTCGTGAACCAGTCGACCATGCCCACCGGCAGCGGCCCGCGATGCGGCGCGTCGTCGAACGACACCGGCCAGCCCGCGCGGTCCTCGGGCAGCCCGAGGAAGGAGAGGTCCGTCCCGGGGGCCGGCGTGCGGGCGATCAGATCGGCCATGCTGTCCGGAGGGTCCGTCATCCGCTCCCGGACGAGGTGGGCCACGAATCTCTGCACCCCGCCCAGATGCGCGACCAGATCGGAGACGGACCAGCCGGGACAGGACGGAACCAGCGGAGCCCCCGAGCCGTCGGCCGCCAGCCAGCGGGCCACGGCCTCGAACGCCCGGACTTCGCGATGGAAGTGAGGAAGGTAGTCCATGGTCGGTTCAGTGCCCCCTGGTCGCCCGGATATGTGCCGCGCGGCGGTACGTCCACGGCGCCGTACGACCAAGGACGTAGGGCAGAAGACCGTCGACCAAGGGCGTAGGGCACAAGACCGTTACGCCCGGCGGGCCGGGCGATCTAGCCTCGCGCCATGGATACGACGAGCGGCACACTCGACGAAGCCCTGGAACGCCTCCACGCGTCCGGCCCCGAATTCCGGGGATATCTCAGCAACCACGGCCCGATGGCCGTCGAAGCCCTGGTCCGCCGCGGCGCGGCCCGCACCGTGCACCCCTGGCTCGACGCCTACCGGTCCCGGCTGGAGGACGTCCCCGCCCCCAAGTCCCGCATCGGCGCGGACGACTGGCGGGAGGCGCTGGGCGACCCCGCCCGCGTCACCGACTGGACCGCCTACTTCACCGGCCAGGTCGCCGAACGCCCCTGGCGCGACGTCCTCGCCGAATGGTGGCCGCGCCTGCTGCCGGGCATAGCCGGAGCGGCGGCCCACCCCGTCATCCGCGTCGGCCACGCCGTGCGCACCCTCACGCAGGACGGCGAGAGCGAGCACCGCACCGGCGAACTGGCCCACGCCCTCGGCTACTGGGCCGCCCGGCACCAGCTCCTGCCCACCGCCGTGAACCCCTCGGGCGACGCCGCGCCCCACACCGCCCTCGCGGCCCTGCCCCGCATCGCCGACCAGCACGTCCTGCCCACCGACGGCTACGCCCAGCTGGCCGGCACCCCCCACTGGCTGGAGACGGCCGAGTCCCTGCACGTCCCCCGGACACCCGACGCCATCCAGGAGCACCTGGCGGCCCTCGTCAGGGCCGCCACCCACAACTACGCCCTCTACGGCCACGGCAACCCCGTCATGCTCGTCCACGCCGCCACCGCCCCGAACGCGGTCGCCCGCGTCCTGCCCGTCCTCCCGGAGGAACTCTGGCAGCAGTCCCTCGCCGTCGCCTGGGCGGCCACCGCCGCGATCACCTCCATCTACGCCGCGGACACCCCGCGCCCGTCGCCCGACGCCGCCTCCCTCGAACCGGAGGAGGTCTTCGAACGGGCGGCCGCCCACGGTGACGAGCACGTCATCAAGTTCGCCGACACCGCCCTGGACGTGGCGGCGAGCGCCGAGGGCGGCGACCCCCGCGCCCTGTCGGCCGCTCTGAACGCCGTGGCCCTCATCGACGCCGACCGCGACTGACGAGACGTCAGGGTAACTACGCATCAGGCTCATTCGGGGATCTCCCGCAGGGCGTTGGTGGCGCAGTGGACCTCGCCACCGCTCAGATGCGCCCATGAGAAGTCCTCGACCCAGTGCGTGCGCACACCGCGGGTCGTCAGCAGCCGCTCGGTCTCGGCACGGAAGAGATCGCGGCCGGCTACGCGCGGCCCGTGGGGGTCGGGGGCGGCGAAGTCGCGTGCGGTCAGCGACAGCCCGTTGACGAGAGCGGGCGAGAGGGCGATGTGCCTCCGCGGCATTCCCTCTCCGAGGCTGTCCTTCACATACAGGACCGGGAGTCGCACGATCTCCTCGGCCTTGAGGCCCGTCGCCCGCAGCAGGACCGTCAGCTGCCCGTCGATGTGCCGTGCCGCGTCCTCGTTGTCCCCCGTCTCCGCCTCGTGCCGCAGGACCCGGTCGACGGTCGGCTTCTCCTTCTGCACCGTGTCCGCGAAGAGCCGCTGCCCGCCCTCGCCGGCGCGCTGCGCCTGCCTGAGCAGGGCGACGGCCTTGCGGGGGTCGGAGACGGCCAGGGTCCAGCCGCGGGCGTTGTCCGCGCGGACGACGTGCACCGTCTCGTCCACGTGGCCGACGAGAAGCCAGGACGTGTCCAGCACGACCGGGGGCTGCTGCCCCTGGGCGCGCAGCATGCCGACGAACGACGGGTCGGGCCGGCGCTCGGCGCTGCTGCCGTAGACCACGCGCCCCTGCGGATAGCCGGCGTAGGGCGGCAGCGCTTCGACGTTGCCGGTGAAGTTCAGCAGCTCGTCGACGTTCTCGTCGCGGTGGGTGGTGTACTGCTGGACGACGCCCACGTCCGGCCCCCGCAGGTCGCGGTAGAGGAGCCGTCCGGCGCGGCGCAGGCTCGCGGCCCGGCCGTCGTCGGACGACCAGTAGTTGGGGGAGCGCAGCAGGACGCGCATGGTGTGCGGTCCGTGGGGCGTGGGCTTGGTGACGTAGCCGGGCTCGGCGATGTCCTGGCGCCAGATGTCGCGCCACCACTGCTGCGTGCCGGGCTGGAACCGCAGCGCGGAGCCGGGCAGGCCGGACTCCTTCACCGCGGCGCGCAGGGGGTCCGCGAACTCCCCCCACTGGCCGGGGGGCCGCTCGGCGGTCCGCACCTCGACGGGCCGCCCGTCGCCCGGCCCGGGGGCGGCGGCCAGGACCTGCTGCGCACGCTGGAGGTCGTGGTGCAGCAGGACCGGGGCGACGTGCAGAGGCCTGTGCGCGGACCGGGTGGTGCCCCGCTCGGTGACGGTCAGCGTCACGTCGATGCGACCGTCCCACCGCTCGGGGTCCCGCACCACGTCCCGCGCCTCGACGGCCAGCCGCACTCCGCGCCGCAGCTCCCGCGCGTCCAGCCGCCCGCCGGCGCCCAGCGACTCGTACGTCCCGTTCCGCTCGACGAAGACGCGGGCGTACGGACTCTGCGCGGCAGGCACCGCGACCCGGCCCGTCGCGTGCGCGCCCACGGCCATCGGCGGTACGCGCAACGGCGTGAGGTCCTTCAGGTCGGCCGGGCCGTTCACCACGTCGTCCGCCGCGTCGTTGCAGGCGGCGAGCCGCTCGTCCACGGCCACGTCCAGCCGGTCCTCGTCACCGGGGCGCAGGGAGCACCGCCGGGCGTCGTCGTCGAGATTGGGCAGCACGACCGCCCCTTCGGGCGCCCGCAACCCGGGAGGGGCGGGGGAGCCGCCGGCGTGGGCGCCGGCCGGGTGGATCAGCGTGGTCGCGACGGCGGCGCAGACCAGCGCTCCGATGAGGGCGGGACGGGTGTGCGACCGGGTGCTCAGCGGTGCTTTCATGCCCCTTACCCTCGCGCCGCGGGGCCCTGTGGCGCATCGGCCACCGGGTGGAAGCGGGGTTGAATCCTTCGGTGCAGCCCCGGGTGGAGGCGGCTCCACTCAGGGGTGGAGAGCCGCTGGCAAAGGTGTCAGTCGGAAGGAGGGCCTCCCCTTGACGTTGCCGCCCTGTCCCGTTCCGGAGGGCCGGGCGGGTCCGCGCCGGCGATCCGCAGCCCGTCGGCCACGATCGTGTCACTGGTGACGAGCGCCTGTTCGGCGACGACGTTCGTCATGAAGACGAAGGGGGGTGTGACCGGTGGCGGGGGCAGGGTCTCGGGGCGGAAGGTCAGGCACACGACGCCCTGGACGCAGCCGCTGAACCGGGTCAGGTAGAGGGTGACGTGCCCGGTCAGGCGCAGATCCGCCACGTCCAGGGCGAGGTCGTCGCCGCCGTCGTGGGTGCGCAGCCGGTACCGGGTCAGCGTGGCGGCCTCCATGCTGAGCACCATGACCCGCCGGGGGCCAGCCACGGTCGGCACTTCCGCCACCCTGGCGAAGGTGAAGCCGCGGGGCGCGAAGCGCGAGGTCGTGACCGTCGTCGGGACGCGACCGGCCACGACACGACCCGGGGCCGCCGCGTGGGCTTGCCTGGGCACGGCGGACACGGCCAGCAGCACCACGGGCAGGACGACGGCGAGAGCTTTGCCCGGCCCCTGCCCCCTCCCGCGCCCGCCCCGGTCCGGCACGTCTCCGTCCGGCGCGTCCCGGCCCGGGGCCTCCCGGTCCGACGCGTCCCGCCCCGGCCCGTCGCGGACGGGCCCGTCCCGGTCAGCGACTTCCTGATCGGGCACGTCCTCGTCCGGCACGTCCTCGTCCGGCATCTCCGGGTCCGGCCCGTCCTCGTCCCCCGGCACCGCCACCGTGCCGGCCGATCGCCCCGCGTCCAGGGCGGTTTCGCCCTGCGGCGCCGCCGCACCGGGCGTCCGCGTGCCCGTAGGGGCGGCCCCGGGCGTCCACGCGAACCCCATCGCCCCGCCCGCGATACCGAGCAGCATCCCGATGAGGAAACCGCCCAGGTTGCTGGCGGCGAAGGACAGGACCGACAGGATCACCGCGTGGATGCCCACGTAATGGCGGCTGTTGGGGAGGAACCACAGGAAGAGCCCGGCGGCCACCAGGGCGCATCCGATGCCCACCGCGGCGATGCCGCCCAGACCCAGGCTGAACAGCACGGTCCACGGCGCCAGGGGGATGACGAGCAGCTCGATGCCGGCGAGCATCAGCAGGGCCCCCGCCCAGAACGGACGCGTGCGCCGCCAGCCGCGCAGCGCCCGCACCCCCCGCGCCCCGTACGCCCTCCCCGGGAGGGACGAGTGTCCGCCCGGTGCCCCACGCCGCCACCCGCGCGGCAGCCCCCGCACCCGAGCCCCCGGTGAAGCCCCGCGCCGGCTCCCCGGAAGGGGCAGCGACCGCCTGTCCCGCACCCCGCTCAAAAGCACGCCCGGTCGTTGAGGCCCACGTCCAGGCGCAGGCCCTTGAGGCGGAAGTCGCCGCCGGTGACCGACCAGGTATGGGACCTCACCCCCGAAACCGTCACGCTCGCCGCCTGCAGGCCGAACTGCCCCGGGGCTCCCCTGACTCCCGGCACCTGGTCCAGCGTGGAGGCGTCCCGGCCGAGCTGGACCTCGCCGAAGCGGGCGTCGCCCATGAGGTCCTCACTGTGGAGCACGAGGTTGCTCACCATGACGTTCCCGGCCTCCCCTCCGGCCCGCAGGGAGAACACCACGGTCCCCAGAGGCGTGTTGACGCGCGCCGCCTGGCAGATGTCCGTGAGCGTCGCGTCGCCGACGCCGAGCAGTGCCGTCGCGTGGCCCCGGCCGTCGGCGGACCGGTCGACGTCGACGAACGAGACCAGCCCCTTGCTCGTCAGCCGGCTCGACGACACCTGGAAGGCCTGGCCCGAGACGGCGAAGGACGAGGCGAGGACGCCCTCTCCCATCGCCACCGCCATGGCCGCGACGGCCGCCACGGCGGGCAGGGCCACCAGGGCCGCCTTTCTCCACACCGTCCTGCCCTCAGACAGCCTCCGGTCGGCTCTGGTCACGGCGCGACTCCTCCCAAGTCTCCCAAGTCCCTTGGGCGCGGCGGTATCCGGCCACTCTCGAAGAGCGGCGAAACAGGACGATCCTGCCCGTGCGACGGCCGGGCGAAGCCTCCGGAGCCACCCGGTTCCCCCACCGAGGCCCTGGACCGACGACGCGCGTCCCCCTGGGCAACTGTGGTCGTCGACAACCCGATTGGTGAATTCGTCCAGGCATTCGTCTCGCTCATTCGATGGAGGTACTGCCTGTTTACGCCCGTCCTCCGACGGCTACTGATAGCAGCGTTCCGCAGAGCGAGGAACGGCGCTGTGGACGGCCGGGAAAACGCTTCCGCCCTCCGATCGCGGGAGAGCCGCGGCCCGCCGGGGCCGTGTCCGAAAGGCGCGGCCAAACGTCATCGTCATGGTCCGCGCTCGCGCGCCGCCCGCGCCGGTTCGCCTCTGTCCGCCTCGCTGCCGCTGTCCACCCACCGCTGCACGTGCGTCGCGATCGGTTTGCTCCCCGGGGAAAGGTCGTAGAGCCATGGGCGTTGACGGAAACGGGACCGTCCCGGACAGTCGGCTGATCGCCGTCGTGGGTGCCGCCTGCCGCCTCCCGGGCGGCATCACGGACCTCGACGGGCTGTGGCGGGCGCTGTGCCAGGGCAGCGACCTCGTCACGGACGTACCGGCCGACCGCTTCGACGCCGACCGCTTCGTGGACCCCTCGATGCCGCGCCCCGGCAAGAGCTACACGAGGGCCGGCGGCTTCCTCGACGACATCAGTGGTTTCGACGCCGCCTACTTCGGCATCGCACCGAAGGAAGCCGCGCAAATGGACCCCCAGCAGAGGCTGTTGCTGGAACTGGCCGCCGAGGCGTGCGACAACGCCGGCATCGCCCCTGCCGCCCTTGCCGGATCCGACACGTCCGTCTTCGTGGGCATCTCCGACCATTCCTACGGCGCGTTGCAGATGCTCATGACCGAGAGCGTCAACGCCTACACCATGTCCGGCGCGGCCTCCTCCATCGCGGCCAACCGCATCTCGCACTTCCTCGACCTGCGCGGCCCCAGCATCGCCGTCGACACGGCCTGCTCCTCCGCGCTGGTCGCCCTGGTGCAGGCCTGCCAGGGCCTGCTGGCCGGCACCAGCGCCGCCGCCTTGGTCGGCGGCGTCAACCTGCTCCTCAGCCCCTACCACTACGTGGGCTTCTCCCAGGCGTCCATGCTCTCGCCGACCGGCCGCTGCCGGTCGTTCTCCGCAGGCGCCGACGGGTACGTACGGGCCGAAGGCGGCGGCGTCGTCCTGCTGAAGAGACTGACCGACGCGGTGGCCGACGGCGACCGGGTCCTCGGCCTGATCGTCGACAGCGCCGCCAACAGCGACGGCCGCACCCCCGGCCTGGCCCTGCCCCGCGTGGAGACCCAGGAAGCCCTGCTGCGCCAGGTGTACGCACGGGCCGGCGTCGATCCGGACGACGTCGCCTACGTGGAGGCGCACGGCACCGGCACCCCCGTCGGTGACCCCATCGAGTGCGAGGCCGTCGGACGTGCCCTCGGCAGCCGCCGCACCAACGGCGAACTGCCCATCGGCTCGGTCAAGTCCAACCTCGGCCACCTGGAACCCGCCTCGGGGATCGCCGGGCTGCTCAAGGCGATGCTGGTCCTGCGCCACGGCGTCATCCCTCCGACGCTCCACGCCCTGCCGCCGAACCCGAACGTCGACTTCCCGGCCCTGCGGCTGGCCCCGGCGGCCGAGAGCCGCGAGATCGTCGTCGGCGAACGCACCGTGGCCGGGGTCAACTCCTTCGGCTTCGGAGGCGCCAACGCCCACGTCATCCTCGCGCCGGCCCCCCTGGCCACGGCCACACCCGCCCCGCCGGCGGACGCGCCACGGTTGGTCGTGGTCTCGGCGCGGACCCGCGACGCCCTCGCCGTGGTGGCCCGCCGTACGGCCGAACGTCTGGCGGCCGCGGATCCGGACGAGTTCTACGACCTCGCCTACACCGCCGGGATGCGGCGCGGCAAGCACCCGCACCGCGCCGCCGTGCTGGCCGACGGCCCCGCCGAGGCCGCCGCACGGCTCACCGCGCTCGCCGAGTCCCTCGCGGCGCCCGCGCTCCCGGACGCCACCGGCTCCACCGAGGGCGACGGAGCCGAGGCCGCGGCCGACGCCACCCCGCAGGCGCCGCAGACGCCGGACGACCACACCGCCCCGACGCGGGACCCCGCCCGAGGACACGGCACGGCGGTCGCCGACGCCGTCGCGCGCGGCCGCATCGCCTTCGCGTTCTGCGGCAACGGCGCCCAGTGGGCCGGCATGGGGGCCGACCTCCTGGCCACCGACTCCGTCTTCCGCGAGGCGATCGACGCCGTCGACGCCGCCCTGTCCCCCCACACGGGCTGGTCGGTGGCGGAAGTCCTCGCCGGGCCCCCGGCCGGCCTGTCCGTCTCCGCCACCGAGATCGCCCAGCCCCTGCTGTTCGCCGTCCAGGTCGCCCTCGTGGAGGTCCTGCGCCGCCAGGGCGTCGAACCCGCGGCCGTGACCGGGCACAGCGTGGGTGAGATCGCCGCCGCCCACGTGGCCGGCGCCCTGACGCTGGAGCAGGCCGCCCGGGTGATCGCCGCCCGGGGCCGGTCCCAGGCCGCCACCGCCGGCACGGGGCGCATGGCCGTCGTGTCCCTGCCGCGGGAGGAGGCGGAGAAGGCCGTCGAAGCCCACCCGGGGCTCTCGGTCGCCTGTGTGAACACCGCTCGCGACGTCACGGTCTCGGGCCCGGCGGACCGACTCGCCGCGCTCCGGGCCGACCTCACCCGCCAAGGCGTCGCCTGCACGGTGCTCGACGTCGACTACGCCTTCCACAGCGAGGCCATGGACCCGGTCGAGGAGCCGCTCAGAGCCGCCCTGGAGTGGCTGCGGCCGACCCCCGTACGCATCCCGATGCTCTCCACCGTCACCGCCGCGACGGTCGAGGGCCCCGAACTGGACGCCGACTACTGGTGGCGGAACGTCCGCCGGCCGGTGCTGTTCGCCCCGGCCGTCCAGCGCCTCCTGGGCGAGGGGTACGACGTCTTCGTCGACATCGGCCCGCACCCCGTCCTGCGCCCGTACCTGCGCCGGCTGACCGAGAAGTGCACCGCCCCCGTGGCCGTCGTCCCCACGCTGGCCAAGGACGAGGACGGGCCGGCCGCCCTGCGCACCGCCCTGGCCGCCCTGGCCGCCGCCGGAGCCCGCCTGGACTGGGGAGTCCACTTCCCCGTCCGCGGCCGCGTCACCGACCTGCCCGCCTACCCCTGGCAACGGGAACGGCACTGGAACGGCTCCCCCGGAGCCTGGGCGGGGACGTTCCGGGACGGCGGCTTGGACCATCCACTGCTGGGCGACCGGTTGCCGCTGCACGAGCCGACCTGGCGCGGTCCCGTCGAGCCCGTCCTCGTGCCGTGGCTGGCCGACCACCGGGTCGGCGGCGCGGTCGTGCTGCCCGCCACCGGCTACGCGGAGATGGCGCTGGCCGCGGGCCGACGGGTGCTGGACGGCCCGGCCGAAGTGGAACACCTGGAGATCACACGGGCCCTCGTGGTGCCGTGGGAGAACCCCGCGGCCGTCAATCTCCACCTCACCCTGTCCTCCGGCGACGGCGACCTCACCATCGCCAGCGCCATGGGCCGCACCGGCGAACCCACCCGCCATGCCAAGGGCCGGGTGCGCCGGCTGCTGCGCGGCCGGCCCGCACCCGTCGACATCCCCGCCCTCCGTGAACGGTGCGCCGGACGGGCCGATCCCGAGGAGCTCTACCGCACCCTCACCGGGGCCGGGCTGGACTACGGCCCCGCCTTCCGGACGCTCCGGGAACTGCACGTCGGCGACGGCGAGGTGCTCGCCGCCTACCGCAACGACCAGCCGGCCGACGGCTACGAGGTCCACCCGGCCCTGCTCGACGGCGCCCTCCAGGCCGGAGTGCCCTTGATGGCCGACGTGCTGGCGCGGCACCGGCACGCCTACCTGCCCGGCGCCATCGACGCCCTGCGCGTCTGGCAGACGCCCCCGCAGGAAGGGCTGGTCCACCTGCGCGAGCGGTTCCGCAGCCAGGCCGAGGTCTGCTGGGACATCACCCTCACCGACGGGGCCGGTCACGTGATGGCGGAGATGGCGGGGTGCCGGCTGCGGCGCTTCGACGGCCTGCGCACCTCGCCCCTCATCCGCTACGGCACCGTCATGCGGGCGGCGCCGTACGCGTCCGTTCCCGCGCAGCCCTCCCCGCTGCCCGGCCCGTCCCGGATCCTGGCCGCCGCGCAGCCCCGCATCGACGAGGTGCGCGCCGCCTGGTACGGGATGGGCTACGAGCGGGTGCGCCACCGGCTCAAGGAGGGGGCCGCGCTCGCCTTGGCGGAGTGCCTCAGGGACCTGCTCCCCGAGGGAGCCGAGTCCTATGGCCCGGAGGACATCACGGCTGCGGGCGTCCAGCCGCACCACCTGCGGCTGTGCCACCTCTTCCTCCCCCTGCTGGAACGCTACGGCCTCGCCGAGCGACTGGAGGACGGAAGGTGGCGGCCTCTGAAGGAGGGGCTCCACACACCGGACTCCGGCCGACGAGTGGCGCGCGACCACCCGGCCTTCGGCGCGGTGATCGCGCTCGCCGCCGCCCGCAGGCCGTCCCTGCTCGAGGAGCTGCTCGGAAGGAGCGAACCGCTGACACTGCTCGGCGAAGGCGTCGGCGAGCTGGTGGAGCTGTTCTTCGACGTCGCGCCACACTCCCGGTTCCACAACCGACTGATGCAGGCGCTGCTGTCCGTGATGGTCGACCGCTGGCCCGCCGACCGGCCGCTGCGCGTCCTGGAGGTCGGGGGCGGCACGGGCGGCACCGCCGCCGCGCTGTTGCCGCTGCTGCCTCCTGAGCGTACCCACTACTGCTTCACCGACGTCGTGCCCTTGTTCCTCACCCGGGCCGAAAAGCGGTTCTCCGGCTACGACTTCGTGGACTACCGCACGTTCGACCTGGACGCCGGCCCGACGGAGCAGGGTCTGACCGAGGGCGCCTTCGACGTGGTCGTGGCGGCCAACGCCCTCCACACCGCCAAGGACCTCGCCCGTGCCCTCCGACGCGTGGCGGCCCTCCTGGCGCCCGGCGGTGTGCTTCTCGCGCTCGAGGAGCACGATGCCCAGCTCACCGCGCCGTTCTTCGGCACCCTGGAGAGCTTCTGGACGTTCACGGACCACGAACTGCGCCCCGAGACACTGCTCCTCCCCGCCCCTCGCTGGCCCGGCCTCCTGCGGCGGTGCGGTTTCACCGACGTGGTCCGCACCGGCGACGGCCGGCGCGGCATCGATGCCGAGGCGTCCGTCCTGCTGGCGGCGGTGCCCCACCGCCCGGTGGCCGCCCCGGCGCCGCCGCCCGCCGACGGCGCGACCGCGTGGATCGTGGCGAGCGAGGACACGGCGGGTGAGGAGCTGCGCGGCGCCGTGGCCGGAGCGCTCGGTGCCGCGGGCGCCGGCGTCGTGCGCGAGGGCGTCGCCGGCCGCACCTCCGAACAGTGGGCAGAGCTGATCCCGCCGGACGCCGGGGCTGTGGCCGTCGTCCTCCTCCTCGACGGTGGCGCCGGTGAGCCGGGCCCCCACGAGCTCGTCGACCTCACCACGCACCGCCTGGCGGTGCTCAGGGCGTTCGCGGCCGTGAGCGAGAAGCTGCGCGAGGGAGTCCGGGTCACGCTGTGGGTGGTGACGCGGCCCAGCGGGGCGCTGCCGGCCCCTGAGCGCCCGGACTTCCCGGCCGACGCGGCTGTCTGGGGGGCGGCCCGCACCCTGGGCAACGAACACCTCCGCCTGACCGTTCGCCGCCTGTCCCTGGAACGCACCCCCGGTGACGCGGCCGGGGACGGCCGCCGCGTCGCCCGCGAGCTCCTCACCCCCACCGACGAGGACGAGATCGCCCTCACCTCCCGGGGCCGCTTCGTCCCCCGCCTCATCGACGTCAGCGACACCCCCCGGGGCACCGCCGACAGCCGTGACGTCGCGGCCTTCGCACTGGAGGTCCGTGACCCGGGCCTCGCGTACCGGCTCGCGTGGAAGGAGACCGAGCCCCCGGCGCAGGCCGGCCCCGGTGACGTCGTCATCGGCGTCAGGGCGGCGGCCCTCAACTACCGCGACGTGATGCAGACCGTCGGTGTGCTGCCCCCGGTGGACACCCTGCCGCGGCGCGCCCGCCAGCCCGGACCGGGCATGGAGTGCGCGGGCGTCGTCGAGGCGGTCGGCCCGGGCGTGACCTCCGTCGCCGTGGGGGACCGCGTCTTCGCCCTCGCGCCCGACGCCTTCGCCTCCCACGTCGTCACCAGCGAACACGCCGTCGGCCGCATGCCCAAGAGCATGTCGTTCACCGAGGCCGCGACCCTGCCCGTGGTCTTCCTCACCGTCCACTACGGCCTGGGCCGCCTGGCCCGGCTCGCGCCCGGGGAGACCGTGCTGGTGCACGGCGGCGCCGGGGGAGTGGGGCTCGCCGCGCTCCAGTACGCCCACCGGCGCGGCGCGCACGTCATCGCGACGGCGGGCAACCGCGTCAAGCGTGAGCTGCTGCGGCTGCTGGGGGTCGAGCACGTCCTCGACTCGCGGGACCTGCGCTTCGCCGAGGAGATCCGGGAGATCACCGGCGGCCGGGGAGTCGACGTCGTCCTGAACTCCCTGGCCGGGGAGGCCATCTCCCGGGGCCTGGAGGTCCTGCGGCCCGGCGGACGCTTCGTCGAGCTGGGCAAGCGCGACATCCTGGAGAACAAGCCGCTGCGCCTGCGCCCGTTCGACCGGAACATCGCGTTCTTCGGCGTCAACCTCACGCAGCTCCTGCACGATCCGGCGCTGGCCATGACGCAGTTCGCCGAGGTGACCGCCCTGGTGCGGACCGGCCGGTACCGGCCGCTGCTGCACACCGTCTTCCCGGCCGCGCGCGTCGCCGAGGCGTTCCGGCTCCTCCAGCACTCGCGGCACATCGGCAAGGTCGTCGTCGCCTTCGACCCCCTCGACGAACCCCTCGTCGTCGAGCGCGCGCCGCGCCCCCTGGAGCTCGACCCGCGAGGCACGTACCTGGTGACCGGTGGTCTCGGCGGCTTCGGCGCGGCGTCCGTCCACTGGCTGGCGGCCCGCGGGGCGCGCCACGTCGCCCTCGTCGGCCGCCGGGGAGCGGACTCCCCCGAGGCGCCGGCCCTGCTGTCCGCCCTGGCGGCCGGGGACGTACGGGCCCACGTCCACGCGGCCGACGTCTGCGACGCCGCCGCCATGCGGCGCGTGGTGGCCGAGGCCGAGGCGGAGGGCCGCCCGCTGCGCGGCATCGTGCACTCGGCGATGCACCTCGACGACGGGTTCTTCACGGACCTGACGGACGACCGGGTCCGGGCCGTCCTGGCTCCGAAGATGGGCGGTGGCGCCGTGCTCGACTCCGTGGCCCGGGGCCGGCCGCTCGACCTGTTCCTGGCCTACTCCTCGGTCACCGCCACCATCGGCCATGTGACCCAGTCCGGTTACGTGGCGGGCAACCTGTACCTGGAGGCCCTCGCCCGCAAGCGGCGGGAGCTCGGTCTGCCGGCTCTGGCCGTCGCCTGGGGAGCCATCGGGGAAACCGGTTACGTGGTGCGCAACAACCTCCTGGGGACCATGTCCCAGATGGGACTCCGGCCGCTCACGCCGGACGCGGCGTTCGAGGTCGTCGAGGGGTTCCTCACCGGCGAAGTCGACGTGGCCGGGGCCGGCCACTACAACTGGGAGCTGCTCGGCCGCCTGCTGCTGACCGTCGGGGCGCCGCGCCTCGCCCTCCTCATGCCGGTCCCGGGCACCGGCGGCGCCCTCACGCGGGAGGAGATCCTCAGCAAGCTCGCCGGGATGTCACCCGAGGAGGCCCAGCAGTACATCGCGGACTCGCTCGCCCGGGTGCTGGCCGACGTGGTGCAGATCCCGGTCGAACAGGTCGACCACCACCGCAGGATCGACACCTACGGGGTGGACTCGCTGATGGCCACCGAGGTGCTGACGTCGCTGCGGCAGCAGTACGACGTCGACATCCCCCCGATGGAACTGCTTCGCAGCGAGGGCACCATCGCCGACATCGCCCGCATCATCCAGCTGCGCCTCGGCCTGGCGACCGGTACGGGGGCCGACACCCTGGCGCCGGGGGCGCTGCCGCGGCGTGAGGAGCCGAAGGCGTTGCCGGCGGGGGAGAGGCCGGAACAGGAGGAGGAGCCCGGCTAGACCCGTGCCACGGGCCCACCGAGGGCGAACACACGCACCTCGAATGTGAGTATGAAGCGCATCTGTCGTCAGATACGCGGGCGCCCGCCGCCCGTGCCGGGCGCCCCGCGTCGATCTATGGTGGCCGCATGGCCGAGGACAACGAGTCAGGGGCGTGGCGGACGTTTCGCCACTCGCCGTTCTTCCCCGCCACCGTGCTCGTCCTCATCGTCGCCGCCGCCGCGGGGCTCTTCGCCGGTTCGTACACCTACGCCATGGCCAATCCGACGCCGCACAGCATCCCCACCGCCGTCACCGGCGTGTCCGCCCCGGAAGTCAAGCGCGCCGAATTCGTCCAGGGCATGGAGAAGGCGCTGGGCGCCTCGCTCAGGCTGCGCCACTACGGTTCGTACGACGCCGCCAGGACCGCGGTGGACGAACAGAAGGTCTACGCGATCCTCCGGGAACGCCCCGGCGGCGCGGAATTGGACGTCTCCGGCGCCTCGGGCGCCACCGTCGCGCAGCTGCTGTCCGAGACGGCCCCCCAGGTCGGCGGGCGGATCGGGGTGCCGGTGACCGTCAAGGACGTCAACCCGCTGCAGAGGGGCGATCCCCGCGGCCTCGCGCTGTTCTACATCTCGCTCGCCGCGGTGATCGTCGGCTTCGTCGGCGCGATCCAGCTGAGCGTGCACGCCAGCAAGCTGAACCCGGGTGAACGCATCGCCTTCACCGTCGCCTACTCGGCGCTGGGCGGCTTCACGATCGCCGCGATCGTGGACTGGGGGCTGGGTGCGCTGCGCCTTCCGTTCGCCGAGTCGTGGCTGATCCTGGCGCTGACGATGTTCACCTCGGGCATGGTCTTCAGCATGTTCAACGTGCTGATCGGCCGGTGGGCGATGCTGCCGACGTGGGGCCTGATGGTCCTGCTGGGCAACCCCTCCTCCGGCGGCGCCGTCTCCTGGCCCCTGCTGCCCTCGCCCCTCGGCACGATCGGCCGCTGGCTGCCTCCGGGCGCCTCGGTCAACGCCCAGCACACGGCCGTCTACTTCGGCGGCCACCAGCACGTCTTCCCGTTCGCCGTACTGGCGGCCTGGGCGGCGGTCTCCTGCGCGGTCTTCTGGACGTGGCGCCACCGCCACCCCGGCGGCCGCGAGCTGCGGACGGCGGCCGCGCCGGCGGGGTGAGGGGGCGGGGAGCCGCGTTCCCCCAGGGGGTGCGCGGTGGGTCAGTCCTTCCGCTCGTGGTGGCGGTGCCGCCCCGGATGGCGCAGGTGCAGCCAGATGTCGCGGGCGCGGCGCCCGGCTTCGGTGCGGCTTCCGGCGACCAGCTCCCGGGCCTGTTCCGGCGTCTCCACCATCGGCCCCGACCCGCGCAGCGGCTTGCCCGCCGTCTCGTGCAGGAAGAACGTGGACACGGCTCCGATCGCGCCGGCGGCCATCAGGTAGTAGGCCGGGACCATCTCGTCGTCCGTCGTCTCGATGAGCGCTGACACCACCAGCGGGGTGGTGCCGCCGAACAGCGAGACGGAGATGTTGTACGAGACGGACAGCGCCCCGTACCGCAGCCGGGTGGGGAAGAGCGCGGGCAGCGTCGCCGCCGCGGTGCCGGCGAAGCACACCAGCAGCAGGCCCAGGATGAGGCAGCCGAGAGCGGGCAGCAGGGCGCCGCCGGCCCGGATCAGGAGCATCGCCGGGACGGCGAGCGCGATCAGCGCCACGCTGCCGGCCATGAACACCGGCCGGCGCCCCCACACGTCCGAGGAGCGGCCCACGGTCGTGATGGTGAGGGCCACGACGATCATGGTGCCGAGGATCAGGAGCTGTGAGGTGGTGGCGTCCTGACCCAGCGTCTCGGTCATGTACGTCGGCAGGTAGGAGGTGACCATGTAGCTGGTGACGTTGTAGACCACCACCAGGCCCATGCAGATCAGCACCGCGTGCCAGTGCCTGGTGAAGATCTCCTTCAGCCGGCCGTGGCCCGACTGGCGGGCCTCCTCGCCCCCCTCCCCGGCCGTTCCGGTGCCCTCGGGCGTCCCCGCGGTGCCGCGGTCGGGCCCGGCCGCCTCCGTCTCCGCCCGGAAGGCGGGCGTCTCCTCCAGCCGCATCCGCATGTACAGCCCGATCAGACCGAGGGGGCCGGCGACGAGGAAGGGCAGGCGCCATCCCCAGTCCGTCATGCCGTCGGTGCCGAGCACGGCGGTGAGCACCGTCACCAGGCCGGAGCCGAGCGCGTAGCCGACGAACGTGCCGAAGTCGAGCCAACTCCCGAGGAAACCACGGCGCTTGTCGGGCGCGTACTCGGCGATGTAGGTGGTGGCGCCGGCGTACTCGCCGCCGGTGGAGAAGCCCTGCACCAGACGGCAGACGAGCAGTAGCACCGGGGCGCCGAAGCCGGCCGTGGCGTAGCCGGGCAGAAAGCCCACGGCGAAGGTGCTGACGGCCATCATGATCATTGTGGCGGCGAGCACCCGCTGCCGCCCGATGCGGTCGCCCAGCGGTCCGAAGACCAGGCCGCCGAGCGGTCGCACGAGGAAGGCGGCGGCGAACGTGGCGAACGCGGAGACCACCTGCGCGCCGGGTGAACTGGAGGGGAAGAAGACCTTGCCCAGCGTTGCCGCCATATAGGCGTACACACCGAAGTCGAACCACTCCATCATGTTCCCCAGCGCCGCGGCGGAGACGGCCCGCCGGACCTCGGGGCGGTCGGTGACCGTCACGTCCTCGATGCTCAGCGGGCGCTTGCGGCGGCGCAGCAGGGTGCGGAGCATGCGGTCCGTGGCCGAGGTGCCGCCGCGTGACGGCTCGGTGCCGCGGACCTTCACTGTTCTCTTGCGGTGGTAGCTCACTGTCACCTGCCAGCCGGGGATGGGCGGAGCATGGGGGAGATGTATCCCTGATCAGTTATTTTCATTACTTATATGCGATATTTGCCGGTTTATTCAGTGAACGGGCCGTCCGGTCGCCCGGGCGTGCGTTCACTCGCGCCTCGGGCGCATCACTTCGGCTGGGCGCCTGCCCAGCCGCAGGCGCCCCAATCCCCTGCTGACCGGGGGCGGCGAAGCGTCCTACTCTGGTAACTCACGGTCATGTCCCCTCGTCGGCGGGGCCGGCTTCACCCGAGGAGCGCCCTTGAACACCGTGCCTGTCGCCCCACCCCACGCGGCCCAGTGGAAGGACCCCAAGCGCCTCCTCTGGCCGCTCGCCGTCCTCACCCCCGGCCTGCCCTTGCTCACCCTCTCCCACCTCCACCCCTCCGTCGGGCCGTTCGGCTGGTGGCTCCCGTTCGCCGGCACCCTGATCCTCGTCCCGGTGGTGGACCGGCTGTTCGGTTCCGACGCCTCCAACCCGCCGGACAGCGCGGCGCGTTCCCTGCGGGCGAGCGCCTACTACCGCTGGTGCACCTACCTGTTCGTGCCGCTGCAGTACCTGTCCCTGGTGTGAGCCTGCGCCCAGTGGGCCAACCCGGCGCTCTCCTGGGCCGACCGCACCGGGCTCGCCCTGGCCGTCGGCTGGGTGGGTGCCCTGGGCCTCAACGCGGGCCACGAACTGGGCCACACCAGCGAGACGGCCGAACGCCGGCTGGGCAAGGTGGCCCTGGCCCAAGTCGCCTACGGGCACTTCTACGTGGCGCACAACCGCGGGCACCACCTGCACGTCGCCACCCCGGGCGACCCGTCGAGCGCCCGGCTCGGCGAGGGCTTCTGGCGGTTCCTCCCGCGCGTGGTCGCGGGCAGGGTCACCGGCGGCTGGCGGATCGAGGCCCGGCGCCTGGCCCGCCGCGGCCGCACGCCCTGGAGCGCGCGCAACGACGTCCTCAACAGCTGGGCCCCCACCGTGGCGCTGTACGCCGCCCTGGGCCTCGCCTTCGGACCCCGCGTGCTGCCGTACCTGGCGCTCCAGGCGGCGTTCGGGATCTGCGTCCTGGAAACGATCGCCTACATCGAGCACTACGGCCTGCTGCGGCGACGCCGTCCCGACGGCCGCTACGAGCGCCCCGCCCACCGGCACAGCTGGAACAGCGACGCCATCGTCAGCAGCGTGCTGCTCTTCCAGTCACAGCGGCACTCTGACCACCACGTCCACCCTCTGCGGCCCTACCCCGTCCTGCGGTACGCGGACGAAGCACCCCGCATGCCCACGGGCTTCGTGTCCATGATCCTTCTCGCCTGGCTGCCCCCGCTGTGGCGGCGGGTGATGGACCCGAAGGTCGTCGCCCACTACGACGGCGACGTCACCTTGGCCAACCTCCACCCTCCCGCGAGGGACCGGCTGCTGGCTCGTCACGGGACCGTGGCGGAAGGGGCTTGACCGCCGTGACGAGCGTGGTGGGGACGAACGGCCCGCACCACCACATGCGTGGTCCGAGCCCACGGGCCTCCACCGCGCTCATCCCGAGTCCGACGAGGACCCGCGCCCGCCCCGCCGACCAGATGTCGACCATGACCAGACGCCCGCCCGGCCGCAGCACCCGCACCGCCTCCGCCAGCGCCGCCCGCCGCCGCGCCAGGGGGTAGACGTTGTGGACGGTCATGCTCGTCACCACGACGTCGAAGCAGCCGTCCACCAGGGGAAGCGCCGAGACGTCGGCCGTGCACAGCCCCACCCGCCCGCCCATGCCGCCCGCGGCCGCGTTCTCCCGGAGCGTACGGGGGTCGCTGCGCCACTGGTCGCGCCGCCGCCACAGGTCGACCCCCAGCGCGCGTCCGGTCGTCAGGCGCCGGCCGATCAGCAGCAGCACCGCACCGCTGCCGCACCCCAGGTCGAGCACGTCCTCGTCGCCGCGCAGCGCGAGCCCGTCGGCGAGCTCCCGCCAGACGGCGAACTTGCCGCGCAGCGAGGCGTGCAGGAAGGACGCCGCACAGCCGGCCAGCACGACCGCCGCGACGGCCGGTAGGAGCACGAAGGGCCATGGCGCCGCGCTCACGAACGCGCCCAGCGCCACCAGGGCGGCCAGGACGGCGCCCCCGGCGAGGGCCACCACCTGCGGCGGTCCGTCCAGGCCGTAGGGAAACACTCTGCGCCGGGTGTCCACGGGGCCAGCCTCCCCCACCGCACCCGCACCGACACAGGGGGCAACAGCGCTGACCGGGGGAGCGCGTGAGGACGCGCGCGCGGCGCCCCCAACCCTGCTTCCCCTCCGCACAGTTGCGCCCCCTCGTTGCCCCGTGATCGCTCCCGCCACCGGTCGTTGGAATCCCTGAACGGCAGTGCCCCGCAGCTCGGGCGATCCGTGACGGCAGAAGGGCGGCCCTCCCGTGGGTGACACGAACATCGGCAGTGACGGCGCTCCCGCCACCCGTGCCGCCCCGGCGGGCGGCCCGCACCCCTGCGGCCCTCCGCGCCGCCAGGTGCTCACCGCCGCGGCGACGGCGCTCGGCTGGGTACCGGTCTTCCGCGTCGACGCGCACGCCGCCGACCCCGGCCTGCCCCCCGCCTTCCCCCGGGGGATCCGGCTGGTGCGGCAGGCGTTCCGCAACTGGTCGGGCGAAGTCGCCCTGGAGGCCGTGTGGACCGCCGTCCCCGCCTCTCCCCACGACGTCCTCACGCTGGCCGACTGGGCGCGCGCCCACCGGTGGCGGCTGCGGGCCAAGGGGGCGGCCCACACCTTCTCGCCGCTGCTCGCCGGCAAGAACGAGGACACCCGGCGGCTCGTCATGGTCGACACCACGGCCCACCTCACCGCGATCGAGGTCCGCCCCGGCACACCCGCCACCGTCACGGCCCAGGCCGGCGCCACGCTGGACGCGGTCCACGCTGCCCTGGGAGCCGCCGGGTACGGACTGACGTGCGTCCCCGCCACCGGAAGCGTCACCGTGGCGGGCGTGCTGGCCGTCGGCGGACACGGCACGGGCGTGCCGCTGCCCGGCACTGGCCGTCCGCTCGGGCGGGGCACCGCGTCGTCGACGACGAGCGACACCGTGGAGTCGCTCACCGCCGTGGTCTGGGACGCGACGACCGGGCGGCACGTGCTGAGGACCTTTCACCGCTCCGAACCCGACACGGCGGCGTTCCTCGTCCACCTGGGGCGGGCCTTCGTCACGGAGGCGACCCTGCGCGTCGCCGCCGACGTCCGCCTGCGGTGCCGCAGCTCCTTCGACGTACCCGTCGGCGAACTCTTCGGCCCACCGGGCAGCGGCCCGCGCACCCTCGACCGGTACCTGTCGCGGGCCGGACGGGTCGAGGCGCTGTGGCTCCCCCACACCGAGCGGCCGTGGCTCAAGGTGTGGACCGAGGAGCCCGAACGTCCCCCCGCCGCCCGCGAGATCCACTCCCCGTACCCGTACGTCTTCGGCGACAGCATCCCCGAGGAGGCGTCCACGCTCGCCCACCGGATCACCGAGGGAGCCGCCGCCCTGACGCCGGCGTTCACCGGCGCCCTGCAACGGGGCATCCAGCTGGGGCTGACCGCCACCGCCACGTGGGACCTGTGGGGCTGGTCGCGGAACACCGTGCTCTACCTCCGGGCCACCACGTGGCGCTGGGCCTTCGGGGGCTGGGCGGTGCTGTGCGCGCGGCGCGACGTCCAGCGGGTCCTGCACGAATTCTGGTCCGGGCTGCGGCGAGGGCTCGACGAGCACGGGGCCCACGGCGAGTACCCGCTCAACGGCACCGTCGAGGTGCGGATCACCGCTCCGGACGGCCAGGGCCCCGCCGCGCCCGTGCTCTCCGCCGCCTGCCCCCGGGCCGACCGCCCCGACTGGGACACGGTCGTGTGGCTGAACACCGCCACGTTCCCCGGAACACCCGGCTCCGCCGTCTTCCACCACGACCTCGAACAATGGATGCTGACCCGCTTCACCGGCTGGGCGGTGGTCCGCCCCGAGTGGTCCAAGGGGTGGGCGTACGGGGCGGGCGGAGCGTGGACGCAGTGGTCGGTCCTCACCGGGACCTGGCCCCGCGCCTTCACGGACGGCCGGCCGGAGGGCGCGCGCTGGGACGACGCCGTCGCCGTCCTCGAACGGCACGACCCGGCCGGAGTCTTCCGCAGCCCGTTCCTGGCCGGCCTGTTCTCCGCCCAGCTCCCCTCTCCCGGCCGACTGGCCCACGATCTTCGAGCGGGAATGGACCTGCCCGGCCGGCCACCCGGGTCCGTAGGCTCGCGGTCATGACGAACAAGGTGGACTTCTACTTCGACCCCATCTGCCCCTTCGCCTGGATCACGTCCCGCTGGATCCTGGAGGTGGAGCGGCACCGCGACATCGACCTGCGCTTCCGCGTCATGAGCCTGTCCGTGCTCAACGAGGGCAAGGACGACCTGCCCGAACGGTACCGACGGCTGCTGGACACCGGCTGGGGCCCGGTGCGCGTGTGCACCGCCGCGGCGCAGGAACACGGGGAGCACGTGCTGCGCGACCTCTACACGGCCCTGGGCACCCGCATCCACCGGGCCGACCGCGCCGCCGACGACGAGGTCGTCAAGGAGGCGCTGGCCGAAGCGGGCCTGCCGACCGCGCTGGCGGAGGCGGCGCACACCACCGACTACGACGAGGACCTGCGCAAGAGCCACCACGAGGGCATGGACCCGGTCGGCGAGGAGGTGGGCACGCCCACCCTGCACGTCGACGGCGTCGCCTTCTTCGGCCCCGTCCTCACCGCCATCCCGCGGGGCGAGGACGCCGTCCGCGTCTTCGACGGCGTGCGGCTCCTGGCCGGCTACCCGAAGTTCTTCGAGCTGAAGCGGACGCGCACCGAGGGCCTCGACTTCACCTGACGGGCCCCGGGCCGGACGCCGGCCCCCGGCGGCGGCTCACAGCCGCCGCCAGGAATCGTCCCTCAGATGCGACCCCGCCTGCGGCCCCATCCGCAGCATGCCCCCGTCGACGCTCCACGAGGCGCCGGTGACGTAGCCGGAGTCCGGTCCGCTCAGGAAGGCGATCACGGCGGCCACCTCGCGGGCGTCACCCGGCCGACCGACCGGTACGCCGGGCCTGCGGACGGCGCGCACGTCGACGTCCTCCTGCCCGGTCATCGGCGTGGCGATCTCGCCGGGCGCCACGGCGTTGACGTTGATCCCGTGCTCGGCCAGCTCCAGGGCCATGACCTGGGTGAGCAGGCCGAGCCCGCCCTTCGCCGCGCAGTACGGGGCCGCGCCCACGCGGGGCTGGTGCTCGTGGACGCTGGTCACGTTGACGATCCGTCCCCCGTCGCCCTGCCGGATCATGCGGCGGGCGGCGCGCTGCCCGCACAGGAGCGGGCCGATGAGGTCCACGTCGATCACCTCGCGGACGGCGTCGGGCTCCAGGTCGAGGAACGGCGTGGCCGTGCCGATACCGGCGTTGTTGACCAGGACGTCGATGCGGCCGAGCGCGTCGGCGAGCCTGTCCACGGCGTCGGCCGCCTCCGGCAGCCGCGTGAGGTCCATGCGGTCGAGCGCGGCCCGCCGGCCCAGCGCGCGCACCTCCGCCGCGGTGCCCTCGGCGCCCTCGCGGTCGCTGTGCCAGGTGATGCCGACGTCCATGCCCTCCCGGGCCAGCCGCACGGCCGTGGCCCGGCCGATGCCGGAGTCCGCGCCGGTGACGACGGCGACGCGCGGGGCGGTTGCTGCCTGTCCGTTCATGAATGCCTTGTCTCCCGAGGAGGCGACGACGTACGGGAAAGCGACGGGAACCCCGTGCACGGGCCGTCCCGGCGGGCTCGTCAGTCGGCCAGCAGCCGCTCCACGACCCGGCCGAAGAGCCACCGGCCGCCGAAAGCCGTCGGCGCGTCGAACAGCCGCGGCAGCCGTTCGACGCGCAGGTCCTCGCGCCACACGACCCACGCTCCCGCGCCCCGGGGGGTCACCTCCAGCTCGGCCCAGCCGCTGACGACGCGACCGCGCTTCTCCAGGCGGCAGTGGCCGGCGCCCCCGTCACCGGCGGGCGGCTCCCAGCGGACGACTTCCATGGGGTCCTCGTAGGCGACGGGACCGATCCCGGTCCGTGCCACGAACCGCGTGCCCACCCCGGTCGGAGAGGGCGTCGCGACGACGATCCGCGTGAGCGGGACGTGCGCCGCGTGGCGCTCCCAGTCGGTGAGCCGCGACCACGTCTCACCGACGGGCAGCCGGGACCGGCGGCCGACCAGGAAGGGCGTCATGACCGGCATCGTAAGCGGACGAGCCGCCCGGGAGCCCTTCGCGCGTCCCGTGTCCCGGCGCGGGGGTCAGAGCCGCACCAGGCGCTCGACCAGATTGCGGTAGTCCAGCAGGACCAGGCGCAGTTCCTCCGTGCGCGGCGCCCGTCCGCTCTCGTCCTGCCACGCCGTGCGCAGGGCGCCGCGCCGTTCGTCGAGAAGGCCGCCGAGACGGGCGGTCAGCGTGCCCAGAAGGGCGTCCGCCTCCTCGACCGAGCCGCCCGGCCCGTCGACGAACCCGTTCATGGCGTCCTGGAGACGGGCCGTGAACTCGTCGCGCTCGGCCGGCCGCAGCAGGGGCCCGCCGGGCGCCGCCGGCTCCCCGCCCCCGGCTTCGGCCTCGGCGGGGGGCCCGTCCTCCAGCATTGGCCCGGACCCGACGAGCACGTCGTCGGCGTCGCCGTGGGGAATCCGCGGGGACCGTGGTCCGGGGTGCCCGTCCGTGTGTCCGCCCACGTCCTTGGCCGGACGTGTGCCGGTGTGCCTCTCCATGTCCTCGCCTCCTTGGCCGTCGCTGTGCCTGTCCTCGCGCCTGTCCTCGCGCGCGGCGGGATGTCCGTCCCTCACCACGCCCTCCTCACCGGTCCGGTACGCCGTCGTGGGCGTGCCGCGGTCCCGCCGTCCTCGTCACGGGCTTCTCCGGACGCGGGCCCGTCCGCCGGGCGTGCCGCTGCGGGGGCTGGTCCTCGGGGTGTGCCCTGACGAGGTCCTCGAACAGGTCCCGGGCCCCCACCAGCGCCTCGCGCAGCTCCTCGGTCGGGACCCGTTCGACCCGCACGCGCGCCGACGCCGCGTGGACCTCCCGGATGCCGTGGACGGTGCGGGGATGGTGGACGGAGAGGGCGTCGATGAGCTCGTCCCAGCTGCCGGTGGGGAAGCCCCGCTCGTGGGCGATCGTGCCCAGCAGCAGGTCGGCGTCCGCCACCGCACGCGCCGGGGCGTCGACGAACTCCTCCTGGACGCCGGTCCACCGGGCGGCGTACTGCTCGCGGACCGCCGCCGGCAACGGGCAGATCCGTACGTCCTTGTGGCGCCGCCACCTCTCGTGCAGTTCCTTCTCCGCCGCCTTGTCGTCACCGTCGTGCCGGGCGACCGCCGTGTCGTACTCGGGGCCGAAGCGCCGGCGCAGTCCACGGCCGCCGGGCGCCGCACCGCGCCCCACGAGCCGTACGGCGACGGCGACGCCCACGAGCACGACGGCGGTGGCGACGAGGATGGTGATCAGTGCAGCCGTTGACATGAGCCGCCTTCCGTCGGGTTGCCCCCGCCTCTCGGGGGCGGTGCCTGGCGTGTAGCCCGGCTGGGCGCCCCCAAACGCCGCCGGAGGCGGTGCGCCGGCGCGAGACCGGCGCGCCCGGGCGCGCCCCCGCCGGACTCACGCGGCGGAGGAACCCCTGTCGCCGGCAGGAGCCCCGGCGTGCGGTCCGGGGCCGGCGGGGGCGGATTCGCCCTCCTCCTCGGCGAGCACGTCCGGCACGGCGCGCAGATGGCGCTTCGGCAGCGCGTGCCGCGGCGTGCAGGAACCATTCTTCAATAGGCACTCCTCATAACGCCCCAGGGCGAGCACCAGGCACAACAGCGCCGGAGGCAGGAGGAGGGCGACGGCTACCACGGGAAGCTCCTTCCGGGTACGTCGGTGGGCACCGGACCGGCTTGCCCCGCACGCCCGGCACAAACCTCGGAGCGGCCGTGCGCTCCCGCGCGCGGGCAGACAGGGGCCGGGCACACGTCGTCGCGCCGGGCGACGGCGAGGCCGTCTGCCCGGCGCGGGGGACGGTGCCCCCGGGCATGAGACCACCCCCGGACCCCGATTCCGGGAAGGCGGGCCGCGGGCCCCCGGATCTCGCCCGCGGGGCGGCCTCCCGAGGGGCGTTCAGCGCCGCAGGTAGCAGCGCGTGGTGGTGCCGCCCGGCCGCGTGTGGGTGCGGACGAGGTCGCTGACGTAGTGGACGAGCAACAGCCCCCGGCCCCCCGGCCGGTCGGGCGGCGGCGGGCAGCGGCCCGCCAGCGGATCGCCGATGTGACCGCCGTCCTCGACCTGCCACACCAGGTGTTCGTCCTCGGCCCAGATCCGGATGACGCCGGTGCCGCCGCCGTGGACCACGCTGTTGGTGGTCAGCTCGGCGACGGCCAGCGTGAGGTCGTCGCGGCGGCCGTCGCCGAGGCCGAGCGCGACGGCGTGCTCGATGACGAAGTGCCGGGCGTCGGGAAGCAGGGCGGCGTCGAAGGAGAAGGAGAACACCGGGACGCCGGACGGGCGGGACAGGGGCTGGTTGTACGAGGCGATGACGTGGTCCGGGGCGTAGGACCCGCTGGGGAGGTGCTCACCGTCGGCCACGACGACGGGGTGCGTGGCGCGGGCGTCCACCAGCACCTGCGGCGCCAGCCGCGCCGTGTCGTAGGGGCACACGATGGTGACCCGGCGGCCGGTGAAGGCGTGGTTGATCAGCGCCTCGTGCTGGACACAGGCGGGGTACTCCTCCGCGGAGCGCCCGAACCACACGGGCTCGCCGATGATGCGGACGTGCGCCCCGGGGTGGGCGTCGGCAAAGGCCCGCAGCACGCGCGGGATGATCCGCCCGGGGTTGCGACCGGCCTGTTGCATGTCGATGAACCGCACCGGCGCACCGTCCTCGCCCAGCTCACCGCGCAGCAACTCCAGGTTCTCCCGGGGCACGGCCACGGCCACCGGCTCCCCGGCGTCGAGCCCCGCCCGGATGAAGGGCACGTTGACGGCGAGGTATTCCGACTGGTTCCGGTAGAACAACGCCGGGTGTACGAACAGCTCCGCCTCCGCCGTCACGTCGTTCACACCGTCACCTCGATCGCTGCCAGCTCCGACCAGAACGTCTCCAAAGTACGGCGGAGCGAGGGCGGCGGCCGGTCGACGATGACCCGGCGCCCGGAGCCGAGCCGCTGAGCCATGCAGGCCAGCGCGGTGGCACCGGCGACGTCGATGAAGGTGACGGCCGCGAGCTCCAGGCACGGGTCCTTGCCCAGGCCCGGCAGCGATTCCAGCGCACCCTCCCACGTCGGGTGCGTGCTCAGACTGACTTCCCCCGCCATGCGCAGACCGGGCCGTTCCACGAGCAGCCCGACGCACAGTGCCGCCCGCAGTGACGGGCCACCGTAGTCCGTGCCCTCGCCGTACGGGACGTCCCCAGGTCTCATAGGCTCTCCCCGCGCATTCGGTGGGTCATTGCTCCGCGAGCATGTGGGTCCGCAGCCGGCCCAGGGTGCGGCTCAGCAGCCGGGAGACGTGCATCTGCGAGATGCCCAGCTCCGCTCCGATCTGGGACTGCGTCATCTCCTGCCCGAACCGCATTCCCAGGATGCGCCGCTCCCGGTCGTCCAGCTCGGGCAGCAGCCGCTTGAGGACGTGGAGGTTCTCGACCTTTTCCAGGTTCTCGTCCACGGTGCCGATGCGCTCGTCCCAGGAGCGCGAGCTCAACTGGTGGTGCGGGGCGCTTTCGGCGCGCATGTCGAGTGAGTTGGCCCGGTAGCCGTTGCTGGCGATCTGGGCCTCGATGATCTCCTCTTCCGAGAGGTCCATCACCTCGGCCAGTTCCCTGACGCTGGGGGAGCGGCCGAGGTGCCCGGACAGTTCGTCCGTCGCCTTCGCCAGCTCGACCCGCAGCTCCTGCAGACGCCGCGGCACGTGCACGGCCCAACTGGTGTCCCGGAAGAATCGCTTGATCTCGCCGGTGACATACGGAATGGCGAAGGTGGTGAATTCCACCTCGCGCATCAGGTCGAATCGGTCGATCGCCTTGATGAGACCGATGGTGCCGACCTGGACGATGTCCTCCATCTGTTCCGCGCGGGTCCTGAACCGGCCGGCGACGAAGCGGACCAGTGAAAGGTTCATCTCTATGAGGGTGTTGCGTACGTACTGGTATTCGTGTGTGCCCTCCTCCAGAGCTCCCAGCCGGTCGAGGAAGATCTTGGTCAGTGCCCTGGCGTCCTTGGGGTCGACGCTGCCGGCGTCCTCAAGCAGGGGAAGCGCGCCCTCCAGGGGCTCGCTCTTGTCCGTGCCGCTCGGCTCGGCCGTCGCCGGCTTGGCCGCACTGATGCTGGTCACGCGCACCCTCCTTCGCTCTGCTGTCAGTTCGGCTTCTGCCCGGTGTCCGCGCGGTCACACCCCTTTGCTCGAACGGCTTCGCACCGTGCGTCCGCCGGGACACGCATCGGGCCGTCGAGCGGCAACTCGACGGCCCGGACGTGCTGGAGCACGCGGTGCGGCTCCACATCACCATCGGTACCAGCGGCCCCGGCTGCCGCCGGTGCCGGCGGAACGCATGACGAAGCCGAGGAGCCAGATCACCAGAACGGCGACCGCGAACCACCACAGCACCTTGATGGCGAATCCGGCGCCGAAAAGGAGCAGGGCGAGGAGCAGGACGAGAAGCAGGGGAACCATAGTCATCAACCTCCAACAAGTCGTCTTCCCGGTAATTCGCTTTTTACGCCCGTCCTTTCCCGCGCATTGTGGTCCGCCGCGTTGCGCGTTTGCATACGGCGGCCAGGGGCACCCGTTGGATGGCTGTAGCCGAAACGTTCACAACAAAGCCGTGGAATGAAGGAGTTGAAGATGAGCGCCAGTGAGAAGGCGAAGGCGAAGGGGGAGCAGACCGTGGGGAAGGTCAAGAAGGAGGCGGGCCGCATGGTCGGAAACGAGAGCAAGGCCGCCGAGGGCCGGGCCGAGGAGGCGAAGGGGAATCTGCGGGGGGCGAAGGAGAAGGTGAAGGACGCCTTCGAGGACTGACGTCGACCGGTTTCGTCCATTCCGCCGAGAAACGCGCGGGCCCCGGCCTTCCGGCCGGGGCCCGTTCCGTCGTCTTCCGCCGTCGGCGCCGTTCCCGGCGCGCTCCGGCGCGACGGCGGGCGCGGGCGCTCAGACCCGGCCGCGCCACTGCCCCGTCTCGAGGCCGCGGGACTCGATGAAGCTCTTGAAGCGCTCCAGATCCCCCTTGGTCTGGCGGCGGACGAAGCCGAGCTTGTCGCCGACGGTGTCGACGACGCCGTCCGGGTCGTGGTCGAACTGCACCATGACCTTGGTGCGCTCCGGCGTCAGACGGTGGAAGGTGACCACACCGGCCTGGCGGACCTCGCCGGCCACGGTCGTCCACGCCACCCGCTCGTCGGGGATCTGCTCGGTGATCACCGCGTCGAACTCCCGTCGGACGCCGCCGGTCTTCGTCACCCAGTGGGTGAGCGTCGGACCGCGCTGCTCGATGCGCTCCACACCCTCCATGAACTGGGGAAAGTCCTCGAACTGCGTCCACTGGTTGTACGCCGTGGTGACGGGGACGGCGACCTCGATGGACTCCTCGATCTGCGTCACGATGCCTCCTTCTGTGACGTCGGGCGGTGGTCACGAGGCGGGTGCCCCCGATCGAGGCGGTCAGACATACCCCTTCTGGTGACCGGTCGCGACGGTTGATGTGCAAAAAGTAGCGAAATGCCCCGCTCTGTATCGAGTCGAGGGCCCTGGAGTGACCTGGCTCATAGCGACCCCGAAAGGCGCTTCCCACACTGAAAAGCGGACGAAATGCATCAATCCCCTCGTCCCGCATCCCCGACTCCGTGCTTCCGCGGCCGGCCCCTCCGGCCCGCACGTCGGGGAATCCCCGGCTCCTCAGGAGGTCACTCGCGTGCGTACCGGACCGACCCGTCGTTCCGCCGTCCTGCTGGCATCCGCCCTGACGGGCGCCCTGGCGCTGACCGCCTGCGGCGTCGGCGGCGCCTTCGAGGCGGCGCACGAGAAGAAGACCGCGTCGCAGCCCGTCGCCGCCGTGCAGGCCGTGGCACCGGCCGCGGCGGGGGAGACCTCTCCGCCGGCCGCCCCCACGCCGCAGCCTCCCCAGGTCAACAAGGTGACCGTCACTCCGGGTGACGGCCAGGTCGTCGGCACGGGCATGCCGGTCTCGGTCCTCTTCGACCGTCCCGTCGACAAGGACAAGCGCGCCGGGATCGAGAGGGCCATGCGGATCACCTCGGTTCCCCAGGTGCGGGGTGCCTGGGGCTGGGTGCGCGACTACTCCGGCAAGGACCGGCTCGACTGGCGGCCGAAGACCTTCTGGCCCGCCGGCACCAAGGTCTCCGTCAAGGCCGCGCTGAACGGCGTCGACTCCGGCCGCGGCGGCCGGTTCGCCCGCGACTACGCCCTCGGGTTCACCGTCGGCGCCGACCACAAGGCCGTCATCGACGTGCCCGGCCACATGCTGACCATGTACGAGAACGGCAGGCCCGTCGGTCGCATCATGGGCTCCGCCGGCTCGCCCGAGGACCCCACCCGCGGCGGCGTCCACACGGTCCGCAGCAAGAGCGCCACCGAGACGATGGACTCCGCCACCATCGGTCACGGCAAGGAGTGGATGCTGGACTCGCAGTGGGTCACCCACCTGACCGCTTCCGGCACCTTCCTGCACTCCGCCCCCTGGAACAAGTCCCTGGGCGTGCGAAACAACAGCCACGGCTGCTTCGGCATGACCACTGACGACGCCAAGAAGGTCTACGACTTCCTCCCCGTCGGCGCCACCGTCGAGGTCAGGGGCACCGCCAACACCCATACGACCGACGTCGGCAACGGCCTCGAGGTCTGGCAGGAGACGTGGCAGCAGTGGCAGAAGCGCAGCGCGCTGGCCTGAGGCCGGGCGGGCGAGGCAGGCCGGGCGGAGCGGCGCTTCGGTGTTTGGCGGCGGCGTAACGCGGTAGCCGCAGGGACGAGGCCCCCTGACCTACCCGGAGGCCACCGCCATGGCTGACACCCCCAACCACTCCGACGAGTCCGCCAAGCCCCTCACGGCACCGCAAGTACTGCGCGCGGCCCACGAACAGTTCGCCGAACTGACCGGCCGGCACCCCGAAGGCGTCTCACGGTTCGAACGGACCGAGGACGGCTGGGTGCTGGAGGCCGAGGTCGTCGAGATCACCCGTGTCCCCGAGACGATGAGCGTCATCGCGCTCTACGAGGTGACCCTCGACTCCGGTGGCCTGCTCACCGGTTACCGCCGCGTACGGCGCTACGAGCGGGGCAGGACCGATTCCCGCTGACCGCCGGCAGGCGTCCGGCTCGTTCCCGGCCGGGCCGTCGGCGACGAGAGGAAGCTGTTCGACATGAGCGTTGTCCCCGCACAGCAGGGCGGCGCAGGCGGCACCAGCGGCCTGTACGACGTCCTCGAACTGGTCCTCGACCGCGGCCTGGTCATCGACGCGTTCGTCCGCGTCTCCCTGGTCGGCATCGAGATCCTGAAGATCGACGTCCGTGTCGTCGTCGCCAGCGTCGACACGTATCTGCGCTTCGCCGAGGCGTGCAACCGCCTCGACCTGGAAGCCGGCCCGCACCGCAGCGCCGGCCTTCCCGACCTGGTGGGCGAGGTGACGGAGAGCGGAGCCCGCGGCAAGACCAAGGGCGCCCTGTCCGGAGCCGCGCAGACCGTCTCCGACGCCATCCACCAGGTGCGTGACCGCGCCGAGGGCCAAGGAAGCGGATCCCGCCGCAGCGCCGCCTCCCGCAAGAAGGAGGAGAGCGAATGACCACCTACGTCTACGGCATCACCCGCGCCGGCCACACCGGGCTGCCCCGGGACCTGACCGGCATCGGCGACCCACCCCTTCCCGTACGGCTGGTGACCCAGGGCTCCCTGGCGGCGGTGGTCAGCGACTGCCCCGAGGAGCTGCGGCCCAAGCGGCGCGACCTGCTCGCCCACCAGCACGTGCTGGCCGAGGCCGGCCGCGAGGACCCCGTCCTGCCCATGCGCTTCGGCAGCGTGTCCGACGGTGACGAGAAGGTGCGCCAGGTCCTCGACGAGCACGCGGGCCGCTACGAGGAACAGCTGGGCCGGCTCGCCGGCCGCGTCGAGTACAACATCAAGGCCGTGCACCGCGAGGACGTCGTGCTCCATCTCGTCCTCGCCGAGAACGCCGGCCTGCGCACCCTCGCCGAGGCCAACCGGGCCGACGGCGGCGGTTCGTACGAGGAACGGCTGCGCTTCGGCGAGATGGTCGCCGAAGGCGTGCGCGAACGGGAGCTCCGCGACGCCGCGCTGGTGCGCGAGGCCCTGGTACCGCTGGCGGAGGACGACCGGCCCGGCCCCGAGAGCGCCGGCTGGTTCGTGAACCTGTCCTTCCTGGTGGACCGCTCCGACACCGGACGCCTGCTCGCCGAGGTCGGCCGCCTCGGCAAGGAGAACCCCCAGCTGGACCTGAAGGTCTACGGCCCCCTGCCGCCCTACAGCTTCGTCGAATGATCGGCCTGGTCGGCTGGGTGCTCCGCCGGCTGGTCGACGAGGCCGAGCGCCTGTACTACGACCCGGCCGTCGTCCAGCACCAGCTCAAGGAACTGGAGGAACAACTCGTGTCCGGCCGGATCGACGAGCAGGAGTTCGACCGGCGCGAGGACGCGCTCCTCGACCGCCTCGCCGAGATGCGGCGACGGAGCGAAGGGGGCGGTGCGGCGTGACCGAGAGGCTGCCCCCGCAGGCGAACGGCTCGGCGAACCTCGCCGACATCCTCGAACGCGTCCTGGACAAGGGCGTGGTGATCGCCGGGGACATCCGCGTCAACCTCCTCGACATCGAACTCCTCACCATCAAGCTGCGCCTGGTCGTCGCCTCCGTCGACAAGGCGAGGGAGATGGGCATCGACTGGTGGGAGAGCGACCCGGCCCTGTCCTCCGGCGCCCGGCGCCGCGAACTGGGCGAGGAGAACGCGCGCCTGCGGGCGCGCGTGGCCGAACTGGAACAAGAGGAACAACGGGAGGAGGAGCCCCGGTGAAGGACTCGGAACTGCTGTACGCCTACGCCGTCACCAGGGACGACGAGGCCGTCACCGAAGCGCTCGCGACGGTGACGGGGGTCGTCGGCGAGCCCGTGCGCGCGGTCCGCCACGAGGGACTCCTCGCCCTGGTGGGTCCCGTGCCGGCGGCGCAGTACGACGAGGGGGCGCTGCGGGCGAACCTGGAGGACCTCGCCTGGCTGGAGCGGACCGCACGCGCCCACCAACGCGTGATCGACGCCGTCGCCGCCGCGGCCCCCTGCGTCCTGCCGCTGCGCCTGGCGACCGTGTACCGCGAGGAGCGGGGGGTACACGGGATGCTGGCGGCCGGCGGCCCGCGCCTGGGCGCCGCGCTCGACCGGCTGGAGGGCCGGGCCGAGTGGGGCGTCAAAGTCCACACCCTCCCTCAGGGCCCGCCGGCCGCCGGTCCCCCTCCCTCCGCGCCGCGCGCCCCCGCGTCCGGCCGGGACTACCTCAGGCAGCGCGCCGCCCAGCGGCGGGCGCACGAGGGGCGGTCCCGGCAGGCGGACGAGGCCGCGCGCGGCATCCACACCGCCCTCACGGCGCTGGCGGAGGAGACCCGGCTCTACCCGGCGCAGAACGCCGGCCTCTCCCGGCAGCCGGGCCACAACGTCCTCAACGCCGCCTATCTGGTGCCGGGCGCGGCCCGCACCCGGTTCACCTCGGCCGTCGCACGGCTGGCGGAGTCGGCCCCGGCGGAAGGGGTGCGCGTGGAACTCACCGGGCCCTGGGCCCCGTACTCCTTCGTCGGCCCCGTCACCGAGGACCCGGGGACGACGTGAGCGACGCCGGTCCTCCCCTCCCGCAACGGCGGATCGCCCTCGTCGACCTGCTCGACCGGCTGCTCGCGGGCGGTGTGGTGATCACCGGCGACCTCACCCTGCGGATCGCCGACGTCGACCTCGTACGCATCGACCTCCGCGCCCTCGTCAGCTCGATCGACGCCAGGGTGCCCGCCCCGTGGGAGGAGACAGGCGCATGAGCGGACGCGTGGAGCTGGACGAGGAGACCGTCGAGCGCGACCTGGTCCGGCTGGTGCTGACCGTCGTGGAACTGCTGCGGCAGCTGATGGAGCGGCAGGCGCTGCGCAGGGTGGAGCAGGGCGGCTTGACGGAGGAGCAGGAGGAGCGGATCGGTCTGACCCTCATGCTGCTGGCGCGGCGCACGGAGGAGCTGTGCGGCCGCTACGGCCTGGACCCGGAGGACCTGAACCTGGACCTCGGGCCGCTGGGCACCCTGCTGTGACGGACGCCGACGAGCGCCGGTGATTGACAACCGGTATGCGTCAATGGCCGCCGGCCAGGTGTTGGACCGCGGCGGGGGAGCGCGGCGAGGGTTAGGACCATGCCCAGGACCTCCCTCGCCCCACCGCTGCTCACCGTCGCGGGCACCACCCTCGTCGCCGCCGCGCCCGCTCCCGTCGCCCCGGCCCCCGCCGTCCCGTGCGGCCCCGCCCGGCCGAGGCCGCGCGACCGGCGGCCGTCCGCCGCCCGTAGCGGCTACGCGCGGATCTTCTCCGTACCGGGCGCCCGCGCGTTCACCGCGTGGAACCTGCTCGCCCGTGTCCCGATGGGCATGTTCGGCGTCGGCGCGGTCCTGATGATCACGGCTGCCCGGGGTTCGTACGCGCTCGCCGGGGCCGTCACCGCGACCGGCCTCGCCGCCACCGCCGTCGTCGCGCCGTGGACGGCCCGGCTCGTGGACCGGTACGGCCAGGCCCGCGTCGCGGTGCCCGCGACCGTGATCGCCGCCCTCGGCTCCCTCTCCTTGGTGTCGTGCGTGCGGTCGGGTGCGCCGGCCTGGACGCTCTTCCTCTCCTACGTCGCGACGGCGACCGCCCCGAACACCGGCGGGATGTCCCGCGCCCGCTGGGCCCACCTCTTCCGGGGCGACCCGGGCGCCCTGCACACCGCGAACGCCTTCGAGCAGGCGGTCGACGAGGTGTGTTTCATGCTCGGCCCCCTGCTGGCCACCTTCCTCTGCACGTCCCTCTTCCCCGAGGCCGGCACCCTCGTCGGGGTCGCCATGATGCTGACGGGAACGGTCCTCTTCGCCGCCCAGCGCCGCACCGAGCCCCCGGTGGCTCCCCGGCCCTCCGTTCCCGGCACGCTCCTGCGCGGCAACCCGGGGCTGGCGGCGGTCCTCGCCGTCTTCGTCTGCACCGGCGCCGTCTTCGGCTCGCTGGAGGTGGTGACCCTCGGCTTCGCGGACTCCCTCGGGCACCGCCCGGCGGCCGGTGCCGTGCTGGCCCTCCAGGCGGCCGGGTCCTGCGCGGCGGGGCTGCTGTACGGGCTGGCCCGCCCCGCCGGCCCGGCGGTCGCCCGCTTCCGGCGCTGCCTCGCGGGAATGGCGGCCCTCGCGCCGCTGCCGCTCCTGGCGGCGAGCACCGGGGGCCTGCCCACCCTGGGCGCCGCGCTGCTCCTGACGGGCATGGCCACCGCCCCGACCATGGTCACCGGCATGAACCTGGTCCAGGGCCGGACGCCCACGGGCCGGCTGAACGAGGGCATGACCCTGGCGGTCACCGGTCTGCTCGCCGGCATAGCGGCCGGCTCGGCGGCCGGCGGCTGGAGCGTGGAGCACTTCGGCGCCTCCGCCGGTTACGGAGTGCCCGCGGTGGCGGCCGCCCTGGCCCTGCTCACCGCGACGGCGGGGCGATCCGTCCTCGTCGCCGACGAGACAACAAACACCTGACGGACATTACTCGCCGGTAGTCCGGCGTCTTTTCCTCCCCCGGTTTATCCGAAGGTTATCCGAATCGATACCGAAATCTCTCTGAGCGTGCCGATCTCGTTTCCTACCGTCACCGAAGCGACCGCCGGGGACGAGAAGAATGCCTGAGCGAACCTTTCTGACCAGCGGCGCTAGCCTGAATCCCCGGGAAAATCAATTCTCCATAAAGTCTTGACGCCGCCCTGGGCCGCCTCTCACCATTCACGGCATGAACGTGTCCGACAGCCGGCGAAGCGCCGCGCACCAGAAGGCGCCCCTCCGGCGCCGTGGTGACGGCGCTCCGTCCTGCCCCGGGGGCTTCCCCCAGGGCGCTCCGGCCCGTCACACAGGGCACACGGCAGGCGCGCCGCACACCGCGGACGGCCCGGCACAGGCCGGCGCCGTGGAGGGTTTACCGCACCGCCCGACCGCCTGACCCACACCTTCTGAACCACCCGGACCGGCGTCGCCAGCCGGCCCCGGGAACCGGGCCACCGCCGGGGTGATCCTCGACGGTGCAGGGGAGAGCCACCGTTGCGTGGCCCTCCCGAGCGCACGGAGATCACCCCCACGAACGTCGTGCGGCCCGGTCCTGCCCCCCTCAACGAAGGCGAAGAACTACATGAGTGACCGCACCCTCACTGCGGCCGACACCCAGCCCGCCGGCGCTTCGGCTCCGGCGTCGACGTCCTCGCACGTCGACGCCGGTGACGCGGGCTACAGCAAGGACCTCAAGTCCCGCCACGTCAACATGATCGCCATCGGTGGAGCGATCGGTACCGGACTCTTCCTCGGTGCCGGTGGCCGCCTCCACAGCGCCGGTCCCTCCCTCTTCATCGCTTACGCGGTGTGCGGCCTCTTCGCCTTCTTCGTCGTGCGTGCGCTCGGCGAGCTCGTGCTCTACCGCCCCTCCTCCGGAGCCTTCGTCTCCTACGCCCGTGAGTTCATGGGCGAGAAGGGCGCCTTCACCGCGGGCTGGCTCTACTTCCTGAACTGGGCCACCACCGGCATCGCGGACATCACCGCCGTCGCCACCTACACCCACTACTGGGGCATGTTCAGCGACATCCCGCAGTGGGTGCTCGCCCTGATCGCCCTCGCGGTCGTGCTCACCGTGAACCTGATCTCGGTGAAGTACTTCGGCGAGATGGAGTTCTGGTTCGCGATCATCAAGGTCGCCGCGATCACCGTCTTCATGGTCGTCGGCATCTTCCTGCTGGCCAGCCAGCACAAGGTCGGTGACACCACCCCGGGCCTGGCGAACATCATGGACCACGGCGGCATCTTCCCGACCGGCGTCATGCCGATGCTGATGGTCGTCCAGGGCGTCGTCTTCGCCTACGCCTCCGTCGAGCTGTGCGGTGTCGCCGCGGGCGAGACGAAGAACCCCGAGAAGATCATGCCGAAGGCGATCAACTCGATCATGTGGCGTGTCGGTCTGTTCTACGTCGGCTCGGTCATCCTGCTGGCCGTCCTGCTGCCGTACGTCTCCTACCACGCCGGCGAGAGCCCGTTCGTCACCGTCCTGTCGAAGATCGGCGTGCCGTACGCGGCCGGCGTGATGAACCTCGTCGTCCTCACCGCGGCGCTCTCCAGCCTGAACTCCGGCCTGTACTCCACCGGCCGCATCCTCCGCTCGATGGCCGTGTCGGGCTCGGCGCCGAAGTTCACCGGCCTGATGAACAAGGGCCAGGTGCCCTACGGCGGCATCCTGCTCACCGCGTTCTTCTGTGTCCTCGGTGTCGGCCTGAACTTCGTCGTCCCGGCGGACGCCTTCGAGATCGTGCTGAACTTCGCCGCGATCGGCATCATCGGCACCTGGGGCATGATCATGGTCTGCTCCCTGCTCTTCTGGAAGCGCTCGCAGGACGGCCGGGTCACCCGCCCCGGCTACAAGCTGCCCTGGGCCCCGTACACCCAGATCGTCACCCTGGTCTTCCTGGCCGGCGTGCTCGGCCTGATGGCGTCCGAGCCCGGCGCCAGCCGCACCACGGTGCTGTGCCTGCCGGTGATCGTGGCCGCCCTGGTCGGCGGCTGGTTCCTGGTCCGCGGCCGGGTCGCCCGCGTCCGGCAGGAGGCCGAGCTGGCCAAGGCCGGCACCGAGTAAGGTCCACCCGCCCCGGTCACCCGGGAGCGGATCTCGCGGCGGCGCCCGCCACGGTTCGACCGTGGCGGGCGCCGCCGTTCGTCGTCGGGCCCCCGTCCCTCCGGCCTGGACGGCCTCGCGGCCCGGCACGCCGGCGACCGGCTGTGGGCGTACGCACTCGACGTGACCGACACCCCCGCCGTCCGCCGGGTGGTCGACGAGGCGCTCGGCGCGGCATGGGCCAGCGGACCGGGTTTCCCCCCGCCGAGCCTCCGGGCCCGGGCGGTGTCAGCCGGCGAAGGTCAGCTGCACCAGCGTGACGGTGTCCTGGCCGACGAGGATCACGCCGGCCACCCTGCCGCGGGCGATGGTGCGCATGATGCCGTCGTCGATGCCGTAGGGGGCGGAGTGGGCGATCGGGTCGGTGAGGGTGTCGAGCAGACACACGGCGAAGTCGCGGCGTGCTTCATCGGGGAGGCCCTTGTAGGTGTGATGAAGGCTCGGGTCCATGCGGATCCGGTAGGTCACGCGGCACCCCGCCGGTTCTCGTCGGCGGCCGAGTGGAGCTCGTCGGGGGCGACGTCGATGAGGCCCGCGGTGTAGGTGGCCGGAGGGTGGCCGTTCTCGTGCACCAGTTCCCTCAGCTGTTCGAGGCGAGGGCGCTCCGCCTCGAACGTCTGGATGAACGCCACCCAGCGCTCCAGGACGGCGGGAAGCTCGCGGACGTCGGTGAAGGACACCTCGCGCATGAAGGTGGCCCGCAGCTCGGGGTGGGGCAGGGCGTGGCCGATGCCGTCGATGGTCCATGGCTGACTGGTGCTCATTGGGTCCTTCCCGCTTCGGCGGTGTGCGGATCCACGGTAGCGAACGGGGTGGTTCCGGGGAGAGCCGACGGGTCCGGCGAAGCGGGGGGCGGCGGACGCCGGTCACCGGCTCACCAGGCGACCGGGAGGGCGACCGGCCCGCGGATGAGGATCTCGGTCTGCCACTGGATCCGGTCCGCCGGCACGGCGAGGCGCAGGCCGGGGAGGCGTTCGATCAGTGTCGAGAGCAGCAGCTCGGACTCCATGCGGGCGAGCATCGGCGCGACGCAGACGTGCGGGCCGTGACCGAAGGCCAGGTGGGGCGCGTCCCGGCGTTCGAAGTCGATGTCGTCCGGCTTCGGGTAGACGCGCTGGTCGCGGTTGGCGGCGACGTAGGAGACGTAGACGACCTCCCCGGCCCTGACCAGAGTGGAGCCCACTTCCACGTCCTCGGTGGCGATGCGGGGCTGGCCCACGCCGTGCTTGTGCGGGATGTAGCGGAGCAGTTCCTCCACCGCGCCGCGCACCAGGTCGGGCGCCGTGCGCAGCCGGTGCATCAGGTCCGGCCGGGTGAGCAGGATGTACATCATGTTGCTGGTGTTGTTGCGCACGGCGTGCCAGCCGTTGAACTGCATGAGGCCGGTCAGGGCGACCAGTTCCTCCTCCTCCAGCCGGCCCGCCTCGACGGCCGCCGCGAGGACGCTCATCAGGTCGTCCCGCGGCTCGGCGCGGCGCCGTGCGGCCAGGGAGCGGAAGTAGACGCCGGCGTCGGCCTTGACCTGGGAGGTCCGGGTCGCGGCGCCGTCGTCCGAGGCCCTGCCCAGGATGACCTGGGCCCACTCGCGCATGAGGGGCCGGTCGGCCGGCGGGATGCCGATCAGCTCGCTGATCAAGGTCAGGGGGAAGGGCGAGGTGACGCGCTCGACGAGGTCGGCCGGTGAGCCGGCACGGAGCAGCTCCTCCAGGAGCCCGTCCAGGATCCGCTGGGCCCGGGGGCGCAGCCGCTCGACGCTGGGATGGGAGAAGGCCCCCGCGATGACGCCGCGCACCCTGGCGTGCCCCGGCGGATCCACAAAACTGACGGCCTTGTCCATGGGAATGTGATGACGGGTCATCTTCGGGAAAGGCCGGCCGACAATGGCGGCACGGCTGAACCGCGGATCGGAAGTGATGAGCCGGACGTCCTCGTAACGGGTCGCGAGCCAGCATTCGCCCTCGCCGTGCGACAAACGGAGTCGGGCCAGCGGCTCATTGCGCAGGAGCTCGGCGAAGACGGGGTCGAAGTCCAGCCCCGGCGGTTCGACGGCCTCGTACAATCGGGCCGGAGTGGTGTGCTCGGCCAATGTCGGCCTCCTCTCGGCGACGGCGAAAGCGCCTGCCGGCGACTGGGTTTCCCGTGACCAATACTTGCACCGGCCCAGCCCTGCTGGATACCCCGCCATTACCCCGTCTCGCTATTCGTCGCACGAATGAACGGAAATATCCGAACGCCGTGTCCGCTGGCTGGCGGACCGCGGCCGCCCTCCGGGAGGGGAAGCCGGGTGACCGCTGACCGGCCTGACGGAGTGTTCGATTCCAGCGTGGTCGGCCCCTACTGTGGAGACCATGATCAATGCCGATGACGTCCGCCGCATCGCCCTGTCCCTCCCGGAGACCGTGGAGAAGGAGGCATGGGACATCCCCACCTTCCGTGTCGCCGGAAAGATGTTCATCACCGTGCCGGACGACGGGACTTCGTTCGCCGTGCGGTGCCCCAGACACGAACGGGCGGAGCTGATCGCGGCCGAGCCGGAGAAATTCTGGGTGCCCCCGCACGAGGCGGCGTCGGCCTGGGTGCGGGTGCGGCTCGCCGCCCTGGAGGACCTGGACGAACTGCGCGACATCCTCGTCGATTCGTGGCGGCAGGCGGCACCCGAACGGCTCACGGACGCCCTGTCGTAGGACCGTCGCGACACCCATGAGATGAACCGGCTCCGTTTTCATCATTCGGCGACGGGCAGGCGCAGCACAGGAGAGATTGCCCCAGAGCTGAAATCGAAGGAATCGAAGGAAAGGACGCCATGCTGTTCCTCGCCGCCGCTCTCCTCGTGCTGGGCATCCTGTCGGGTACCGTCGCGCACATACCGTTGACGGTGAGCGTTTTCTCAGCAATGGCCATCTGCGGCTGGCTGCTCCTCTTCGCGGTGCGCGAGCGCCACCGGCGGAACCGCTGACCGTACGGCCTCGTGCGCGCGGCGCCCGTCGTGGCACGCCATAAGCCGACCGAACAAGCCGACCGACTCTGGAGAACCATGAATTCCCCCGTTGTCACCGGCAAGCGCGGCCGGTCCCGCACCGAATTCCGCCGGGACGCCGACCTCATGGCCGTCACCTCGTTCGTCGTGGGGCTGGTCGGGCTGCTCGTCTTCAACCTCGTCCTCGGGCCCTGCGCCCTCGCCCTGGGCGCCGTCGCCCTCGCCCGCGGCACGGGCCGGCGCTTCCGCGCCTGCCTCGGACTCGCGCTCGGCTGCGCGGACCTGGTCCTGTTCGTCGCGCTCGCCGGCGCCCAGGGCACACCCAGCTGGCACATGGGCGGCTGACCTCCGCTGCGGCACATCACTCCTCGCAACACCCCAAGGAAAGAGCGAAAAGGCACGCCAGAAAGGAAGGAACAGCCGTGAACTGGCGACAGTACGCCGCGTGTGCGGAGGAGGACCCGGACCTGTTCTTCCCCGTCGGCACCGGTGGCCCGGCGATCGCCCAGACGGAGGGCGCCAAGTCCGTCTGCCAGCGCTGCCCCGTGCGGGAGCAGTGCCTGCGATGGGCCATGGAATCCGGCCAGGAGTACGGAGTCTGGGGCGGGACGAGCGAACTGGACCGGCGCGCGCTGCGCCTGGAGGCCAAGCGACGCGCCCCCGCCGCCGGCTAGCCACGGCCACCGACCGCCCCGGGCCCGCCCCGGCTCGCGGGAGGTGGCGCACACCCCCGCGCCGCGTGCCGCAGACCGTGCGCGCGGTCAGCCCCGCAGTGCGTCGAGGAGGACGGCGGCCGCGCTGATCTCCCACTGCCCCGTGGCGGTCAGGAGGGTGAGCGGGCCCCGCGCGGCGAGCTGCCGCAGGTGAGCCACGGCGTCCGCGTGCGCCGCGTCGTCCAGCTCCGCGCGGTAGCGGCGGCTGAACTCCTCGAACCTTTCCGGGTCGTGGCCGTACCACTTGCGCAGCTCCGGCGAGGGCGCGGCGTCCTTGCACCATTCGTCGAGCGCCGCCTTCTCCTTGCTCAGCCCCCGCGGCCAGAGGCGGTCGACCAGGACCCGGCTGCCGTCCGTCCCCTCCGGCGGGTCGTAGACCCGCCGCACCCGCACCCGCCGTTCCCGTGCCATCGCCGCCTCCGCCTCGACGCCCGCGTTCAGCCCCATCCTCCGCCCGCCCCCGCGGCCACGCACTCCGGCACGGGGACACGGGCCGCCTCCTCGTCGTAGCGGCGCAGGACCAGCCGGGCGACGGCGTCGTGCGGGCCCAGGGGAGCACCCACGACGTCCGCCCCGCACGGCTGTGCGGCGCGGCGGGCGAAGTCGCCCGGGGCCAGCAGGTACGGGACCACCGCCACCCGGCCGTGCCCCCGGGCGCGCAGGGCGGCGACGGCCGCGGCCGGTGTGGGAGAGGCGCCGCCCACGAACGCCGGCTCCACCGGGGCGCCCAGGCGGGCGGCGAGCATGCGGGCCATCCGGCCCGTGGCGGCGCCCGCCGCCGGGTCGCGGGAGCCCGCAGCCGCCAGCACCACCGCGCCGCCCGGAGCGCCGGTCCAGCCGGCCTCGCCCAGCCGGTCGCCGAGGGCCTCCGCGAGCAGCGGATGGGGCCCCAGCGGGCCGGCCGTCCGCGTGCGCAGGTGCCCGGCGGCGCCCACGGCCGCCGGTATGTCGACCCGGACGTGGTAGCCGGTGCCCAGCAGCAGCGGAACCACCACCGCCCGGCCGGCCGTGCGCGCGAGGACCTCCGCCAGCCCCGGGGCGGCCAGGCCCAGGAAACCGCACCGCACCTCCAGGCACGGCCGCAGCGACCGCACCCTCGCCATCAGCAGGCGGAGGGAGGCGACGCCGGCCGGATCGCGGGTGCCGTGGGCGGCCGCCACCAGCGCGGGAGGGCGGACGGCGGTCACGAGGCATCGGCCAGGCGGTAGCCGCGCTTGGGGACCGTGCGGACCAGACCGGCGTGCGGCCCCAGGACCTTGCGCAGCCGGGTGACGGCCATCTCCACCGCGTGCTCGTCCGCGTGGTCGCCCGGCCAGGCGCGGCTGAGCAGCTCGCCGCGGCTCAGGACGTGCCCCGGCCGCTCGGCCAGCGCGCGCAGCACCGCGGCCGGCAGCGGCGGCAGCCACACCGGATCGCCGTCGCCCAGCAGCGCGTTGCCCTGGAGGACGAGGGGGTGCGGGCCGGACCTCAGGGGCCGGCGCCCCCACCGCCCGTGGCGCGGCAGCACCTCGGTGAGCGTCCGCACCAGCGCCCCCAGACGGGCGCGCGGGGGACGGTGCACCGGCACCCCCGCCTCCAGCAGGGGCTGAGCGCACAGGTCGCCGACGCACGCCGCCGTCACCCCCGTGCGCAGCGCGGCGAGCAACTCCTCGCGACGGCCCGCCGCGGCGGCCGTCTCCAGCAGCGCGACCGCCGCCACCGCGCTGGTGAAGGCGAGGGCCTGCACCTCCTGGTGCACGGCCGCCTCGACGAGCCGGCGCACCGCCTGCGCGTCCCGGGGCGGGCTCCAGCGGTATACGGGCGCGGTGATGACCTCCGCGCCACGCTCGCGCAGGGCGGCCGCGAAGGCCTCCATCGGCGCGCCGTGCTCCTGGACGGCCACCCGCCGGCCGCGCAGGTCACGGCCCAGCAGCCAGGCGAGCACCTCCTGACTGGCCTCCGTGCCGGGGGAGAACGCCTCGTGCAGGCCGCTGGCCCGTACCGCCCCGGTGGCCTTCGGCCCGCGGCTGACCACCGTGGCCTGCCGGCAGGCCGCCAGGAGGGCGCCGCCGTCGCCCCAGCCCTCGGCGGCGCTCATCCAGCCCCGCCAGCCCACCCCCGTCGTGGCGACGACGTAGTCCAGCGGCGCGTCGAGACAGCTGCGGGTGGCCCGGCGCAACGCGTCGTCGTCCTCCAGCGGCACGATGCGCACGGTCGGTGCCTCGACGACGCGGGCGCCCCGCCGTTCCAGCAGCGCGACCAGCTCCTCGCGGCGGCGGGCGGCCGTCAGCCCGATGGTGAAACCCGTCAGTGGTCCCGGCCCCTCGCGGACCGGAGCGGGGGTGGTGCTGGCAGTACACATGGGCGCAGGCTCCCCCCGCCGTGTTTCCCGCGCATTGCGGGCCCGTCATGCCCGGGTCAGCAGACGCCCTCCCTTGTTAAAAGCAGTCGTCCGCCGGCCTCACCCCACAAGGAGGAGGACGTGAGGGGTTCGTGCCACGCACGCAACGTCCCCGACCCGGGCGCGTAAACGACGGGGCCGACGCTCGTGCCATGACGACGACCGACACCCACTGCCCCTACTGCGCGTTGCAGTGCGGCATGCGACTGCGCCGGGCCAGGCCCGGCACGCCGGCCGGGGCACCGTCGGTGGAGGTGGACGAACGCCCCGGCTTCCCCGTCAACGAGGGGGCACTGTGCGGCAAGGGCCGCACCGCCCCCGCCGTCCTGGCCCGCGCCGCCCGCCTGACCGCCCCGCTGGTCCGCGACCCGCGCAGCGGGGAACTGTGCGAGACGTCGTGGGAGCGGGCCCTGGACCGGGTCGCGGCCGGTCTGCGCGAGAGCGCCGACCGCCACGGCCGGGAAGCGGTGGGCGTCTTCGGCGGGGGCGGCCTGACCAACGAGAAGGCCTACCTGCTGGGGAAGTTCGCCCGCGTCGTGCTGCGCACCCCGAACATCGACTACAACGGCCGCTTCTGCATGGCGTCCGCGGCCGCCGCGCACCGCGCCGCCTTCGGCGTCGACCGGGGCCTGCCGTTCCCCCTGGAGGACGTCGCCACCACCGGGTGCGTCATCCTCGTCGGCGCCAACCCCGCCGAGACCATGCCGCCCGCGCTGCGCTACTTCACCCGGATGCGCGCGGTCGGCGGCCGCCTGATCGTCGTCGACCCCCGGCGCACCCGTACGGCCGAGCACGCCGACCTCCACCTGCGGCCGGCGCCCGGCACCGACCTGGCCCTGGCTCTGGGGCTGTTGCACCTGGTCATCGCCGACGGCCGGCTGGACGAGGAGTTCATCGCCGCCCGCACCACCGGCTTCGAGCAGGCACGGGCGGCGGCCATGGCCCACTGGCCCGAGCGCGTCGAGCAGATCACCGGGGTGCCCGTGCCCGCGATGCGTGAGGCGGCCCGGCTGTTCGCCGCCGCCCCCACCGGCATGGTCCTCACCGCACGCGGCGCCGAGCAGCACAGCAAGGGCACCGACACCGTGCGGGCGTGGATCAACCTGTGCCTGGCCACCGGCAAGGCCGGGCGACCCGGCAGCGGCTACGGCGCCCTGACCGGCCAGGGCAACGGACAAGGCGGCCGCGAGCACGGGCAGAAGGCCGACCAGCTGCCCGGCTACCGCTCCCTGACCGACCCTGCCGCCCGCGCCCACGTCGCCCGGGTCTGGGGAGTGGACCCGGCGGACCTGCCCGGACCGGGCGCGTCCGCCTACGAGCTGCTCGACCGCGCGGGCACCGCCGCCGGCGTACGGGCCCTGCTGGTCATGGGGTCGAACCCGGTCGTCTCCGCACCGCACGCCGCGCACGTCACCGAGCGCCTCACGGCGCTGGACTTCCTCGCCGTCAGCGACGTCGTCCTCTCCGAGACCGCCGAACTGGCCGACGTCGTCCTGCCCGCCGCCCAGTGGGCCGAGGAGACCGGCACCACCACCAACCTGGAGGGCCGGGTCATCCTCCGCCAAGCAGCCCTCCCGCCCCCCGACGGCGTCCGCACCGACCTCACCGTCCTCAGGGAGCTGGCGGCCCGGCTGGGCCACGGGCAGGGCTTCCCCGACGACCCCGAGGAGGTCTTCGACGAACTGCGGCGCGCCTCCGCCGGAGGCCCCGCCGACTACGCCGGCATCACCTACGCGCGCGTCCGGGCGGAGAACGGTGTCTTCTGGCCCTGCCCCGGCACCACCCACCCCGGCACGCCGCGCCTGTTCCTCGACCGCTTCGCCACCGCCGACGGCCGGGCCCGCTTCGCCGCCGTCACCCACCGGCCGGCCGCCGAGGAACCCGACGCCGACTACCCGCTGCACCTGACCACCGGCCGCGTCACCGCCCAGTACCAGAGCGGCGCCCAGACCCGGCGGGTCCCCGAGCTGAACGCGGCCGCCCCCGGCCCCTTCGTCGAGGTCCACCCCCGCCTCGCCGAGCGCCTCGGCGTCACCGAGGGCGAGCTGCTGTCGGTCACCAGCCGGCGCGGCCGCTCCCTGGCCCCGGCCAGGATCACCGGCACCATCCGCCCCGACACCGTCTTCATGCCCTTCCACTGGGCCGGCCCCGGCCGGGCCAACACCGTCACCAACCCCGCCCTGGACCCGGAGTCGAAGATGCCCGAATTCAAGGTCTGCGCCGTACGGGTGGAGAAGGCCGCGCCCGCCGGGCGGGAACGGAGCGCCGCCTCATGACCGTCCACCACGTCGCGGTCGTCGGCGCCGGCATGGCCGCCGCCCGCTTCGCCCAGCAGTTCTCCGCCCGCACCGGGGGTGCGGCGCGGCTGACCCTCTATGGGGCGGAACCCCACGCGCCCTACAACCGCACCCTGCTCGCCGACGTCCTCACCGGCCGCTACGACGAGCACGCGGTCGGCCTGCCGTACGGGCCGGACGCCGAGGTGCGCACCGGCACCCGTGTCACCGCCGTCGACCCCGCCACCCGCACCCTCACCCTCGACGACGGCTCGGCCGCGCGCTACGACACCCTCGTCCTGGCCACCGGCGCCGCCCCGGTGCCACCGGACCTGCCGGGCCCGCACGGCGCCCTCCCGGAGGGCGTCCACGTCCTGCGCACCCTCGCCGACTGCCGCGGCCTCGCCGACGACGCCCGGCGGGTCACGCGGGCCGTCGTCGTCGGCGGGGGAGTGCTGGGCGTCAGCGCGGCGCGCGCCCTGGCCGCGCTCGGGCTGCGCACCGCGATCGTCCACCGGGCGCCGCACCTGATGGAGCGGCACCTCGACCCCGCACCCGCCGGCGCCCTGCGCCGGCACCTCGAAGCCCTCGGCATCGCCGTGCACACCGGCGCCACCGCCCGCGCCCTGCACGGCACCGGCCGCGTCACCGCCGTGGAGCTGCCCGGCGGCCGGCACCTGAGGGCCGGCCTGGTGGTGTTCGCCTGCGGTGTCCGGCCCCGCACCGGCCTGGCCCGCGCGGCCGGCCTGACCGTCCGCCGGGGCGTCGTCGTCGACGACCACCTGGCCACGTCCGCTCCCGGCGTCCACGCCGTCGGCGACTGCGCCGAGCACCGGGGGATCGTGCACGGGCTGGCCGACCCCGCCTGGCAGCAGGCCGACGTGCTCGCCGCCCGCCTGTCCGGCGCCGACCCGCGGGCCCGCTACACCGGCACCCGCCCCCACACCCGGCTGACCGCCGGTTCCCTGCAACTCGCCGCCTTCGGCGACCCCGGCACCGCCGCCGCCGGTCCCCGTGACGTGCTCAGCCTGGCCGACGCCACCCGCGGCACCTACAAGCAACTCGTCCTGGACGGCGACCGGCTGGCGAGCGCCGTCCTCCTCGGCGACCTGACCACCGCCGGCGACCTCATCCGCGCCTGGCGCCACGACGAACCCCTGCCCGCCGACCCCTCGCGCCTGCTCGTCCCCGAAGGAGCCCACCCGTGACGCCCTCCGCCCCCGCCACAGAACGACGCCGCCTCGTCCTCGTCGGCCACGGCATGGTCGGCCAGCGCTTCCTGGAGGCCCTGTACGAGCAGGAGGACGCCGCCCGCTGGCAGGTGACCGTCCTGGCCGAGGAACCCCGGCCCGCCTACGACCGCGTCCACCTCACCTCCGCCTTCACCGGCACGTCGCCCGAGGAACTCTCCCTGTGCGACCGGGAGTTCCTCAGCCGCCACGGCATCGACCTGCGTCTGGGCGACCCGGTGGTCGCCGTGGACCGCGAGGCCCGGCGCGTGACCTGCGCCTCCGGCGGCGAGGTGCCCTACGACGCCCTGGTCCTGGCGACCGGCTCGTACCCCTTCGTGCCGCCCGTGCCCGGTCACGACGCCCCCGGCTGTCACGTCTACCGCACCGTCGACGACGTCGCCGCCATCCAGGCCCGCGCCGCCGGCGCCCGCACCGGCGCCGTCGTCGGCGGCGGCCTGCTCGGACTGGAGGCGGCCGGAGCCCTGCGCGCCATGGGCCTGGACACCCACGTGGTCGAGTTCGCGCCCCGCCTGATGGCCCTGCAGGTCGACGACGCCGGCGGAGCCCTGCTCCGCCAGAAGATCGAACAACTGGGCGTCACCGTGCACACCGGCGCCGGGGCCACGAGCATCGACACGGGCCCGGACGGCGAAGTCGTCGCGATGACGCTCTCCGACGGCACCTCCTTCGCCACCGACCTGGTCGTCTTCTCGGCCGGCGTGCGCCCGCAGGACCGCCTGGCCCGGGACTGCGGGCTGCCCGTCGGCGAACGCGGCGGCATCACCGTCGACGCCCGCTGCCGCACGGCCGACCCGCACGTCTGGGCCGTCGGCGAATGCGCCCGGGCCGTGGACGGCACGGTCTACGGGCTGGTGGCCCCCGGCTACGCCATGGCCGAGACCGCGGCCCGCGATCTGTGCGGCGGCTCCGGCGAGTTCACCGGCGCCGACACCTCCACCAAGCTCAAGCTCCTCGGCGTCGACGTGGCCAGCTTCGGCGACGCCCACGGCGCCACCGAGGGCGCCCTGGACGTCACCTACGCCGACAGCCGGGCGGGCGTCTACAAGAAACTCGTCGTCGGCGCCGACGGCTCGCTGCTCGGCGGGGTCCTCGTCGGGGACGCCGACGCGTACGCCACCCTGCGGCCCCTCGCCGGCAACGGCCGGCCCCTGACCGTGCCGGCCGAACAGCTCCTGCTGCCCGCGGCCGCCGGCCCCGCCGGCGCCACGGGCGGGGCGGCACTGCCCGAGGACGCCATCGTCTGCTCGTGCCACAACGTGGACAAGGCGACCATCCGCTCGGCCGTCACCGAGGGCGTCTGCGCGTCCGTGGCCGCCGTGAAGAAGTGCACGAAGGCCGGCACCGGATGCGGAAGCTGCGAGAAGCTCCTCACCACCCTCGTCGACGACGAACTCGCCGCGACGGGCGTGGCGGCCGCCCGCGGCCTGTGCGAGCACTTCGCCCACACCCGCGCCGAGCTGTACGAGATCATCCGGGTCAAGGGCATCACCACCTTCACCCGGCTGCTGGCCGAACACGGCACCGGAGAGGGCTGCGCGGTCTGCAAGCCGGTCGTCGCCTCCATCCTGGCCACCCTCGGCGACACCTCCCACATCCTCGACGGCGAACAGGCGGCCCTCCAGGACACCAACGACCACTTCCTCGCCAACCTCCAGCGCAACGGCTCCTACTCCGTCGTGCCCCGCGTCCCCGGCGGCGAGATCACCCCCGACGGCCTCATCACCATCGGCGCCATCGCCAGGGACTTCGGGCTCTACACCAAGATCACCGGTGGTCAGCGCATCGACATGTTCGGCGCCACGGTCGACCAGCTCCCCGCCATCTGGCGCCGCCTCGTCGACGCCGGCTTCGAGTCCGGCCACGCCTACGGCAAGGCCCTGCGCACCGTGAAGTCCTGCGTCGGGCAGACCTGGTGCCGCTACGGCGTCCAGGACTCCGTCGCCCTCGCCATCGAGCTCGAACTGCGCTACCGCGGCCTCCGCGCCCCCCACAAGATCAAATCCGCCGTCTCCGGGTGCGCCCGCGAGTGCGCCGAGGCGCGCAGCAAGGACTTCGGCGTCATCGCCACCGCCGAGGGCTGGAACCTCTACGTCGGCGGCAACGGCGGCATGACGCCCCGCCACGCCGACCTGCTCCTCCAGGACGCCGACCACGACACCCTCGTGCGCACCGTCGACCGCTTCCTGATGTTCTACATCCGTACCGCCGACCGCCTGGAACGCACCGCCCCCTGGATCGAGCGCCTCGAAGGGGGGCTCGACCACCTGCGCGCCGTCATCGTCGACGACGCCCTGGGCATCGCGGCCGACCTGGACGCCCAGATGGCCCGGCACATCGCCCGCTACGAGGACGAGTGGGCCGCCACCCTCGCCGACCCCGAACGCCTCCGGCGCTTCGCCTCCTTCGTCAACGCCCCCGGCACCCCCGACCCCACCGTGCGCTTCACGCCCGAACGCGCGCAGATCCGCCCCGCCCGCGTCGGCGAGGACCCGCTCCCCGGCCCGGTGACCGCCGGCGCCGGCCCCGCCCCGAAGGTGCGCATCCGATGAACGAGACCGCGCTCAGCCCCCACCGCAGCCCGCGACCGGACCCCGACGCCCTCGTCGAGATCGGCGACGGCACGACCTGGACCACCGTCTGCCGCTACGGCGACCTCACCCCGGGGCGCGGCGTGACCGCCCTCGTCGGAGGGGAACAGGTCGCCCTCTTCCGCGACCCCGCCGGCGCGCTGTACGCCCTGGCCAACCGCGACCCCTTCAGCGACGCCTGCGTGATCTCCCGCGGCATCATGGGCAGTCGCGACGGCACCCCCGCGGTGACGTCCCCCATGTACAAGCAGACCTTCGACCTGCGCACCGGGGCCTGCCTCGACGAGGAGACCGCCCCCGACGGCTCCCCGGCCGCCCTGCGCGCCTGGGCGGTGCGCACCACCGAGCCCGCACCGCCCGCCCGCGGCCGGACGCTGCCCGAGTGGCGGCCCGAGGACCCCGCCTTCTGGGAGGCCACCGGTGCCCGCGTGGCCCGGCGCAACCTGTGGCTGTCCGTGCTCACCGAACACATCGGCTTCTCCGTGTGGAGCATGTGGTCGGTCCTGGTGCTCTTCCTCGGTCCCGAGTACGGCATCGACCCGGCGGGGAAGTTCACGCTCACGGCCGTGCCCACCGCCCTCGGCGCGGTCCTGCGCGTGCCCTACACCTACGCCGTCGCCCGCTTCGGCGGCCGGAACTGGACCGTCTTCAGCGGGCTCCTGCTGCTCGTGCCCACCGCGTACATCGCGCTCGTCCTCCAGCCGGGCGTCTCGTACACCACCCTGCTCACCGCCGCGGCGGTGGCGGGGGTGGGCGGCGGCAACTTCGCGTCCTCCATGGCCAACATCAACGCCTTCTACCCGCAGCGGCTCAAGGGCCGGGCCCTGGGCGTCAACGCGGGCGGCGGCAACCTCGGCGTCCCGGCCGTCCAGCTCGCCGGCCTCCTGGTCCTCGCCACCGCGGGCGCCGGCCATCCGCGCCTGCTGCCGCTGGCCTACGTCCCGCTGATCGCCCTGACGGCCCTCGTGGCGGCGCTGCGGATGGACAACCTCCCCGCGGGGCACCACGAGCGGCCGGCGATGGGCGAGGTCCTCGGCGATCGCCACGCCTGGGCGCTCTCCCTGCTCTACCTCGGCACCTTCGGCTCGTTCGTCGGCTTCGCCTTCGCCTTCGGCCAGGTCCTCCAGGTGCAGTTCCACGACGAGTTCGACACGCCCGTGAAGGCCGCGTGCCTCACCTTCCTCGGCCCGCTGCTCGGATCCCTGAGCCGGCCCCTCGGGGGCGCCTGGGCCGACCGGCTGGGCGGCGGCCGCGTCACCACCGCCGTGTTCCTGGCCATGGCCGGCTGCGCGGGGCTCATCCTCGTCGCCGCCCAGCACCGGCTGCTGGCCGGTTTCTTCGCCGGCTTCCTGACCCTGTTCGTGCTCAGTGGCGTCGGCAACGGGTCGACCTACCGGATGATCCCCGCCCTGTACGCCGCCCGGGCCCGCGCCGCCGTGCGGGGCGGCGCGGACGCGCGGACCGCCGAGGCCGCCGCGCACCGCCGCACCACGGCGATGATCGGCCTCGCGGGAGCCTTCGGCACCTTCGGCGGCGTCCTGGTCAACGTCGCCTTCCGGCAGTCCTTCCTCACCGCCGGCAACGGTGACGCGGCCTATGCCGCGTTCCTCGTCTTCTACCTCGCCTGCGCGGCGCTCACGGTGGTGCTCTGCCGCCGTGGGCGGGCGGCCGCCCACATCTGACCCCCGTTCACCGCAGCTGGTGGCCCGTCCTCTCCCCCGGGGAGGACGGGCCACGCGTGTTCTCACGCCCGCGCCGCGGCCGCCGGCGGAGAGGCGGATGGACGGGCGGGGACGCGCCGCCTCGTGGGTCCGGTGACTACCGGCTCGCCCACCGGCGGAGCGAGGCCGTGGCACGGGCGGCGTCCTCCGGCCGGAGGCCGGCGATCCGCGCGCGGTGGTTGGTCGCCGGGGCCACGAAGACGGCGGAGTCCCGGCTGCCGCCGCCCAGCCGGAAGGGCTCGGCGCTCGCGGGATCGTTCCCGCCGTAGACGAACAGCAGCCGGCTGCCGTGCCGGCGCACCCACTGGTCGACGTCGTTCATCGCCTGCGGCTGGAAGCGCAGGGGGACGTCCCGGGGGACGTAGGTGCGGACCTCCTGGACGCCGGGGTGGCGCAGCAGGCCGGCCAGGTGCGGGGCGGCGAACTGGGCGTACCCGAGCTGGGTGCCCAGCTGGTAGAAGTACGGCTGGTACGCCTCCAGGGACTGGTCCGTGTACAGCTTCAGGCCGGAGACGTCGTCGAGCCAGGCGTAGACGTCGTCGTCGGGGGCGGACGGGCCGGGCACCTTGGCGCACCGCGACTCATCCCCGTACTCCCAGAACATCAGCGGGACGCGCAGCACGGCGAGTTCGAGGGCGCGGTCGGCGCTGCCGACGGTGCGGAACGTCAGCCCGGCGCCCTCCGCCCAGCGGGCGTAGCGGGCCGCCATCGCCTCGCGCCGCGTCAGCACCTCGCGCTGGGCGGACTTGAGCGCCTCGCGGCAGGCGGGCGTGCCGAGGCGCTCGACGAAGGCGTCGTACGCGCTGTCGTCCCGGTCGTCGACGTTGTCGGGCGCCGAGTAGACGACGGAGCCGTCCACGTCGTGTGGGTAGAAGCGCCGGTGGTAGACCGTGGCCATGCCGCCCTTGCTGCCGCCGGTGGAGATCCAGGGCGTGCGGTAGACCTTCTTGAGCGCCTGGACGAGGTCGTGCTGGTCGCTGGCGGCCTGCCAGATGTCCAGCTTCGACCAGTCCACGGGTGAGGGGCGGGAGTCGCCGAAGAAGCGGTGCTCGACGGAGAGCTGGTTGCCGTCGAGCAACTCGGCGGGCTCGGTGCGGCCGGGTGCGGCCTTGCCCAGCGCGTAACCGCTGTTGTAGACGACCACGGGCCGCTCCGCCGACCTGTGCAGCAGCCGCAGTTTCTGCTCGAAGGTGCCGGCGGCCGGGTGCCGGTGGTCCACGGGCTGGCGGAAGCCGAGGGTGAAGGAGCGGTAGCCCGGTGGGGCGCTCTCCTCCTCGATCACGCGCATGCCGGGGACGGCCTCGACGCGGGCGCGGATGTCGTCGTCCGCGGTGTGGGCCCGGGCGGGGTGGACCGGGCCGGCGCCGAGCAGGCAGGCCAGCGCGGCGAGCAGCAGGGTCTTGCGGGGGCGGCGGGGCGTCGTGTTCCTCATGGCCACCAGCCAACCCGGGTGCGCCCGCCGCCGGTTCCCCCGGCGGCGGGAGCCGTCTCCCCCGCGCGGGGGAGGTCAGTGCCCGGTGTCGCCCAGCGACTCGAGGACGTCGCGCAGGGTGTCGGCGACGGCGGCGCGCTGTGCGGGGCTGAGGGCGGCCAGCAGCCGGTTCTCGGTGGCGATGTGGTCGGGCAGGGCCCGGTCGATCAGGTCCTGGCCCTCGTCGGTGAGGGAGACGAGCACGCTGCGGCCGTCGGACTCGCTGGGCGTGCGCGTCACGAGGCCGCGGGCCTCCAGGCGGTCGAGGCGCTGGGTGATGGCCCCCGAGGTGACCATCGCCGAGCGCATCAGTTCGGCGGGCGTGAGGCGGTGGGGCGCCTCGCTGCGGCGCAGCGTGGCGAGGACGTCGAACGACGCCGCGTCCAGGTCGTGGGCGGCGAACGTGCGGCGCAGCTCGGAGCCGACCAGCAGGGAGAGCCGTTGCAGGCGTCCTATGACCGCCATCGGCGAGACGTCCAGGTCCGGGCGGCGCTGCGCCCATTGCTCGAGTACATGGTCGACGTGATCTGCCACGCCGCCATCCTAGCTACTGTCTTAGCAGTGAGGTACCTCACGCCGTCGACGCGTCGCCAGGTAGCTTAGTGCTGAGATATATTGGCTTAGTGCTAAGCAATCAGGCCAGGGTCGCCTTAACGACCGCGCTGGCGCCCGCCGTCTGGGGCTCCACCTACCTCGTCACCACCGAACTGCTGCCGCCGGGACGGCCGCTGCTGGCCGCGGTCATCCGCGCGCTGCCGGCCGGCCTCCTGCTGATCGGGATCACCCGGCGCCTGCCGCAGGGGCAGTGGTGGTGGCGCGCGGCGGTGCTGGGCGCCCTCAACATCGGGGCGTTCTTCGCACTGCTGTTCATCGCCGCCTACCGGCTGCCCGGTGGCGTCGCGGCCACCATCGGCGCCGTACAGCCCCTGCTGGCCGCCGGCCTCGCGGCCGGCCTACTGCGCGAGCGGCTCTCGCCGCGCACCGCCGCCGCCGGCCTCGCCGGTGTGGCCGGCGTCAGCCTTCTCGTCCTGCGGGCGGACGCCCGGCTGGACGGCCTGGGCGTCGCCGCCGCCCTCGCCGGCGCGGTCGTCATGGCCACCGGAGTCGTCCTCAGCAAGCGGTGGACCTCGCCCGCGCCCCTGCTGGCCACCACCGGCTGGCAGCTCACCGCCGGCGGGCTGATGCTGCTCCCCGTCGCCCTGTTCGTCGAAGGGCCGCCGCCCGCCTCCCTCACCACCGAGAACGTCCTGGGCTACGGCTACCTCGCCCTCATCGGCTCCGCCGTCGCCTACGCCCTCTGGTTCCGCGGCATACGCGCCCTGACCCCCACAAAGGTCACCTTCCTCGGGCTCCTCAGCCCCGTGGTCGCCACCCTGCTCGGCTGGATCGCCCTCGGCCAGGAGCTCACCGCACCCCAGATCGCGGGCGGCCTCGTCGTCATCGCCTCCCTCGTCGTCGCGCAGACGACCCCGAAGTCCCCGAAGGCGCCGAAGGTCCCGCCGGCCCGGCGGACGGCCGACGCGCCCGCCCACCCCTCGACCCCCGTTCAAAGGAGCTGAACACCATGCGCATCACCGTCTTCGGAGCCGCCGGAAACGTCGGCAGCCGCGTCGTGACCGAGGCACTGTCCCGTGGCCACGAGGTCACCGCCGTCGTACGGAACCCCGACCGCCGCCCCGGACCGCCCGCCGGCGCCGAGGTCCGCGTGGGGGACGCCTCCAACGCGGCGGACGTCGCCGCCCTGAGCGCCGGTCAGGACCTCGTGATCAGCGCCACCCGCCCGGCGCCCGGCCAGGAGGCCGACCTCGTCCCCGTCACGCACGCCCTGCTGGCCGGACTCGCCTCCACGGGCGTACGCCTGCTGCTCGTCGGCGGCGCCGGCAGCCTGACCGTGCCCGGCGGGGGCCGCGCCGTGCTGGACGACCCCGAGCTGGTCCCGCCCGCCTGGCGTCCCATCGCCGAGGCCTGCACCGCGCAACTGGAGGCCTGCCGCGCCGGGACGGACGTCGACTGGACCTACCTGAGCCCGCCCGCCCTGCTGGAGCCCGGCGAGCGCACCGGACGCTACCGGCTCGGCGCCGACGAACTGCTCGTCGACGGCGAGGGCCGCTCGGCCGTCTCCATGGAGGACCTCGCCGTCGCCCTCCTCGACGAGGCCGAGAACCCCCGCCACCACCGGGCCAGGTTCACGATCGCCTACTAGGCACCGGCCGCCCGTACGAAGCACTGGATCACGCCGCCGGCATCGGCGAGGCTTCTCCCATGACGCTCGAACAGTTATGGGAGAAGATCCAGTGCGGCGAGAGGGCCGAGGCGCTCGCGCCACTGGCCGCCGGCGCCGAGGAGTGGTTCTACCTCGCGATGGCGGCCTGCCGCACGGGTGACGCCGGCGCCGCCGCCGCGTTCGCCGGCCGGGCCGCGGCGCTCGACCCCGGCCACGCCGTCTACGGCGAGGCCGCGCGCCGCCTGCGCGCCGGACGGCGCGAGGACGAGGACGTGTACGCCGAACCGGAGGCGTTCAGCGCCTTCGTCCGCGGCGGCGGCAACGTGGGCCTGTACCGCGCCGTCCACGAAGCCCTGCGCGAGCAGTACTCCGCGCACCGCCCCGCCCACCTGCTGGACATCGGATGCGGTGAGGGCCACGCCCTGCTGCCCGCCCTCACCGCCGACGTCGGCCACGTCGAGCTGATCGAACCCTCGGCCCGGCGCCTGGACCTGGTGACGGCCGAGCTGACCCGGCGCGGGGTGCCCCACCGCGGCCACGCCGCCACCGCGCAGTCCGTGGTGGCCGGCGCGGGCCCCTGGGACCTGGTGCAGGAGACCTTCTCCCTGCTCGCCCTGGAGCGGGAGGAGCGGCGGGACCTGCTGCGCCGGCTGCGGCCGCGCGCCAAGCGGCTGGCCCTCGTCGAGTTCGACGCCCCGGACCTGGGGGAGGGCCTCGCGCCCGACCGGTTCCGCTACCTGGTCTCCCGCTACGACCGCGGCATCCGGGAGTACGGACCCGAACGGGAGCTGGTGGCCCAGGGATTCCTGATGCCCGTGCTCCTGGGGCTGCTCGGCAGCGAGGAGCACCAGCGGCACCACGAGCAGCCCGTCGCCCGCTGGGTGGAGGACCTGGAGCACGCCGGCTTCACCCCCGGCGAACCGCGCCGGCTCTACGACTACTGGTGGGCGCCCGCCTACCTTCTGACGGCGTCCTGAGCGGCCCTCACCTGAACGAGCTATTCCGCCTGGTTGTTCGCAAGAGCACACTCCAGGGAGGGATGGCGTGCCCCGTCCTCCCGTCACCGACGAAAGGGAGGCGCCCGACCATGCCCTCACTCGCGACCCGCCGGCGGTGCGCCGGCGCGGCCTGCGCCGCGGGAATGCTGATCCTCACGCCCGTGCCGGCCGGTGCCGCCACCCCCGCGCCGGCCACCGTGGTCGTACGCTGCTCCGGCGCCTTCACCATGACGGCCGGCGGCTTCACCGGCGCGGCCCAGGGGCGGGGCGAGCTCACGTGCGCCGTCCCCGGCCGTCCGGAGCCGACGTCCGCCACGCTGCGCATGCGCGGCTCGTTCTCCGGCCGGGCCACGGCGGTGACCACCGCGACCGAGGACACCCTGACCTTCGACACCGGCCAGGTGACGCGCTTCTCGGCCACCCGGACGTTCGTCACCGACGCGGGCCGGCTCGCGGAGACCGGCGAGGGCGTCAGCACGTCGGGGGACCACCACCCCGCCACCGCGACCGAGTCGGGCCGCGGCACCACCAGGTCGGGCGGCGACGTCACGGTCTTCACCGTCGACGACGGGTTCACGCTGGAGCTGGCCGGCTGAGCGGAGGAGCGCCCGCGCGGGCGAAGGACGCAAGGGGTCGCCCCCCGCCCGCGCGGACGTGATCAGGTGAGCCGGATGCCCAGGGCGTAGGCCGTGAGCGTCGCCGGGTCGGCGATGTGGTGGTCCTTGGACGCGGCGGTGAAGGCGGGCGTCCAGGTGGTGGACGGCTCCAGCCGCCACAGCAGGTTGCCCGCCCCGCGGTAGTGCACCTCCGCGCCGCCGCCGGTGAGGGCGTACCCGGGCGGCAGCGTGGCCACGGCGGCCGGGTGCTGCGCCTGGCCGGAGTCGGCGTGGACGATGACGCTGGAGACGCGCCCCACCGGCAGGTCGCGCCGCAGCGAGATGGCGAAGGAGCGGATGCTCGCCGGGTCGGAGACCACGTGGTCCTTGGAACGGGCCTTCCAGGAGTAGTCCGTGGCCGGGAAGGACGCCGTGGCGAGGTTGCCGGCCCCGTACCAGTTCACCTTGAACCCGCCGCCGACGAGGGCGTAGTCCCTCGACGACGGGATGCCCGCCTCCGCCTCCGGGTGCGGCGCCGTGCCGCTGTCCGAACGCGAGACGTGCACCGAGCGCAGCAGCTGGTCGCGCGTCATCCCGGCGATCTTCAAGCCGATCACGTAGGCCACCAGCTCGTGCGGCTGGGGGTCGAGGTGGTCCTTGGAGGAGACGGTCCACCCCGACAGGTCGTCATTGGGGTACGAGGCCGTCAGCAGGGCGCCGTTGGGGCCCTCCACGGCCGTGGCCCCGCCCCCGACAGCGATCATGTCCCCGTCGCCGACCCGGACGGTCTGGTCGATCCAGTGCTGCTGGGCCGGACTGCCGTGGTACGAGAACACGGACACGGTCACCCGGCCCGACGCGTCCCGGAAGCCGGCCACCTGTCTGCCCGTTCTCTCGACGGGCCGGACCGCCGCTCCGCGCCACGCCGTGCGCTGCGCCGCCCCCGCCGTACCGGCACCGGCCAGGGCGCCGGCCGCCGCTAAGCCCGCGGCGGCCGAAGCCGCCTTCAGCACCTCTCGCCTGTTCCTCATCGCCAACCTCCCAGGAGAATCCGGGCGCTGTCGCCCGGAGGCGAGGCAACCGTAGCGACCGCCACACGCGTGCCGATAGACCTCGGCGGCGACCCGTCGACCCGCCCGGGCCGGCCGCGCCGGCGGAACGTCAGACACCGGGCGCGAGGGTGAAGGTGTGCGAGGAGGTGTAGAACTCCTGTGCGGCCTTGCCCTGTTCGCGCGGACCGTAGCTGGAGTCCTTCTCGCCGCCGAACGGAAGGTGGAAGTCCACCCCCGCCGTCGGGGCGTTGACCTTGACCATGCCCGTCTCCAGGCGCGCCCCCAGACGGAGCGCGGCGTCGAGGTCGCGGGTGTGGACGGCGGAGACCAGCCCGAACCGCACGCCGTTGGCCAGGGCCAGCGCCGTCTCGGCGTCCGGCGCCCGCTGCACCAGGCAGACCGGGCCGAAGACCTCCTCGTGGGCCAGCACGTGGCCCTCCGGCGCGTCCGCGACGACGGTGGGGGCGACGAAATGCCCTTCGCCGGCCACCGCACGGCCCCCGCTGAGGACCCGGCCGCCCTCGGTGGACGCCAGCACCCGCTCCCGCGCCGCGGCGGAGACCACCGGGCCCACGACGGTGTCCGGGTGGGCGGGATCGCCGACGGCCAGCTTCTCCACCGCGGCCACGAGGGCGTCCGCCACGTCCCCGGCCGCCGGACCGACCGCGATCACCCGCTTGGTCGCGGTGCACTTCTGCCCGGCGTACCCCATCGCGGCCGCCGCGATCTGCGCCGCCGCCCGTTCCACGTCGGCGTCCGGCAGCACGACGGCGGGGTTCTGCCCGCCCATCTCGGCCTGGACGGGAACGCCCCGGGCGGCCGCCGCGCCGGCGACGGCCTTGCCGACGGCCACCGAACCGGTGAAGGACACCACGTCGGCGGTGCCGGCCAGCGCCTCCCCCTCCGCCGCGTCGCCGGGGACCACCGAGAACAGCCCGTCCGGCAGCAGGCCGCCGATCAGTTCGTCCAGGCGTGCCGCGCACGCCGTCGCCTCCGGTGCGGGCTTGAGGACCACCGCGTTGCCGAACGCCAGCGCCGGGGCGGCCTTCCACAGCGGGATGGCGAGCGGGAAGTTCCAGGGAGTGATCAGCCCGGCGACGCCGCGCGGCCTGCGCCGGGTGAACAGCAGCCCCGGCCCCGCGCCCTCGTGCACGGCACCGGTGGGGTCGAAGACCTGCTGCGCGTAGTAGCGCAGGATCGCCACGCTCCGCGCGACCTCCCCCCGGGCCTCGGTGACGGGCTTGCCCACCTCGCGCACCACCAGCCGCGCCAGCTCCTCCGCCGCGGCCTCGACCGCGGCGGCGGCCGCCGTCAGGGCCGCCGAGCGGGCCGGGGCGTCGGCGGCCCAGGCGCGCTGGGCGGCGCGGGCCCGCTCGACGGCGGCGACCACGGCCCGCGGGCCCGCTTCGGGGACCCGCAGGACCAGGTCGCCCGGCGCCTGCGGGGACCGGCTCTCGATCATCGGTGCTCCTTCTCTCGCCACGGCGGTGCGTCAGGACGGCGGGTCACAGCAGGAATCCCGCGGGAAAGGGGTCCTCGGGGTCGAGGAAGTACTGGGCGGTGCCGGTGAGCCAGGCCCGTCCGGTGACGGCCGGCACGACGGCCGGCCGCCCGGCCACGGTGGTCTCCCGGTCGACGCGCCCCGTGAAGCGCGTGCCGATGAACGACTCGTTGACGAACTCGTCCCCCGTGTGCAGCTCGCCGCGGGCGTGCAGCTGGGCGAGCCGGGCGCTGGTGCCGGTGCCGCAGGGGGACCGGTCGAACCAGCCCGGATGGATCGCCATGGCGTGCCGCGAGTGCTTGGCGTCCGAGCCCGGGGCCAGGAACTGGACGTGGTGGCAGACCGCGATCTCCGGGTTCTCCGGATGGACCGGCCGGATCTGCTCGTTGACGGCGTCCATCACCGCGAGCCCCGCCGTGAGGATCTCCTCCTTGTGGTCCCGCTCGAAGGGCAGCCCCACGCGCTCGACCGGGAGGATGGCGTAGAAGTTGCCGCCGTAGGCGAGGTCGAGCGTGACCGCGCCGATCGCCGGCACGTCGACGGTCAGGTCCAGGCCGTAGGCGAACGAGGGCACGTTGCGCAGGGTCACCCCCCGCGCGACGCCGTCCTCGACCGCGACCTCGGCCGTCACCAGCCCGGCCGGGGTGTCCAGTCGGATCGTGGTGACCGGCTCGGTGACGGGCACCATGCCCGTCTCCACCAGCACGGTGGCCACCCCGATCGTGCCGTGTCCGCACATCGGCAGGCACCCGGAGACCTCGATGTACAGCACTCCGTAGTCCGCGTCGGGCCTGGTCGGCGGCTGCAGGATCGCGCCGCTCATCGCGGCGTGCCCGCGCGGCTCGTACATGAGCAGCGTGCGCAGGTGGTCGAGGTGCTCCATGAAGTACCGGCGGCGCGCGAACATCGTGCCGCCCGGGATCACCCCGACGCCACCGGTGACGACCCGGGTGGGCATGCCCTCGGTGTGCGAGTCGACGGCATGGAGGACGCGGGTGCTACGCATCGGCGCCCGCCTCGGCCGCCGCCTCCGTCTCCAGGCCGAGGCATGCCTCGGTCGCCACGCGCACGGCCTTCTCCTGCTCGGGGGTGAGCGGCTGCCGCGGCGGCCGGCAGGGGCCGCCGGGCCGGCCCGCGATGTCCATCGACAGCTTGATCGCCTGGACGAACTCGGTTTTTGAGTCCCAGCGCAGCAGCGGGTGCAGCGCGCGGTAGAGCGGCAGGGCACGCTCCAGATCGTGGGCCGTGGCGGCCCGGTAGAGCGCCGCGCAGGCGTGCGGCAGGGCGTTCGGGTAGCCGGCCACCCAGCCCTTGGCCCCCGCCAGGGCCAGCTCCAGCAGCACGTCGTCGGAGCCGATGAGCAGGTCCAGGCCCGGGGCCGCCTCGGCGATCTCGTAGGCCCGGCGGACGTCCCCGGTGAACTCCTTGACGGCCACGATGTGGCCCTCCTCGTACAGGCGGGCCAGCAGGGCCGGGGTCAGGTCGACCTTGGTGTCGTACGGGTTGTTGTAGGCGACCACCGGGATCCCCGCCCTGGCCACCTCGGCGTAGTGCGCGAGGACCGCGCGTTCGTCGGCGCGGTAGGCGTTGGGCGGCAGCAGCATCACCGCGCGGCAGCCCTCGTCGGCGGCCTGCTCGGCCCAGCGGCGGGCCTCCGCCGCACCGTAGGCGGCGATGCCGGGCATGACGTTCGCGCCGCCGACCGCCGCGACGGCCGTGCGCACGACGCGCGCCCGCTCCCCGGCGGTCAGCGTCTGGTATTCGCCGAGCGAGCCGTTGGGTACGACACCGTCGCAGCCGGAGTCCACCAGTGAGCGGCAGTGGGCGGCGTAGGCGTCGAAGTCCACGGCGAGGTCGTCGTCCAGGGGCAGCGCGGTGGCGACCATGACGCCGTGCCAGGGTATGCGGGGGGTTGCGGCCATGATGTCCTCCAAGTGTTATGTGACATTGCACAGTTGACCGTGCTGAGCGTCAATGCGTCGTAAGGAGAGTTCTTTTCAGCTGCCGGCGGCGGGACCGGCGGGTTCCGCGCCCTCCTCACCGTCCTCCCCGGGCGCCGCGGCGAGGTCGGCCAGGCGCACGGGCTGGGCGAACGGGCGGCGGGCCACGCCGAGATGGGCGGCCTCGCCCGGCGGGCGGCCGTCCGCGCGGGCGGTGAGGCAGGCGGTGGCGAAGCCGCAGACCCGGCCCTGGCACCAGCCCATGCCCGCCCGCGTCATGAGCTTGACGGTCCGCGCGTCGGTCGCGCCGAGCTCCCGCACCGCCTCGTCCAGGGCGCCGCGCGGCACCTCCTCGCAGCGGCAGACGAGCGTGTCCGCCCGCGGCCACCGCGTCCAGCCCTCCCGCACGGGATAGGCGCGGTGCAGTGCCGCGGCGAAGCCCCGCAGCCGGGCGCGCCGGCCGGCCAGCCCCCGCGGCACCCCGGGCCTCCGTCCCTGGTCGAGGGCCACCGCGAGGCCCGCCAGCTCACCTTCGACGAGCGCCAGTTGGGCCCCGCCGACACCGGTCGTCTCCCCGGCCGCGTACACGCCGGCGACGCTGGTGCGCTGCGCCGCGTCCACGGCGACGACGGGGGTGCCGTCGGTGTCCCGGCGTGTCGCACAGCCCAGGTGCAGCGGCAGCTCCAGCTGCGGCGTGAAGCCGTAGCCGACCGCCACCGTGTCGCACTCCACGGTGCGTTCCGTGCCCGGCAACGGCCGCCATCGCGCGTCGAGCCGGGCGACGGTGACCGCTTCGACGGCCGCGCCGCCGTGGGCCGCCGTGACGGCGTGGCCCGGCCGGTAGGGGACGCGGTGCCGCAGCAGCGCCGCCCCGTAGCCGGCGGCCTCCAGGAGCTTGGCCGGCTGCCCGGCGAGGCGCAGGAGGGCGGGGTCGGGCCGGTTCGCCTCGTACACCCCCGGCACGCGGGCGCCCGCGGCGGCCAGCGCGGTGGCCACGGGCAGCAGGAACGGTCCGGTGCCGCCGACGACGACCCGCCGCCCCGCGGTCACCCGGTCGCCCTTGAGCAGGGCCTGGGCCCCGCCCGCGGTGAGGACGCCCGGCAGGTCCCAGCCGGGGAACGGCAACGCCCGGTCGTGGGCCCCGGCCGCGATGAGCAGGGCCGGCGCCGTGACGCGCACCTGGGTGCGCTCCCGCTCGCCCCGGACGGCGCGCACGGTGAAGCAGCGGGTGCCCGGCCCCTCGGCACGGGAGAGCAGCCAGACCCGGTGGTCCGCGAGGTGGGCGACGCGCGGGTGGGACAGCACGGCGTCCCGCAGCCGTGCGAAGGCGGCCCAGCCGTGGTGCGGCCCGGCGGGGCCCGACCGCCCGAGGCCCTCCGGCGGGTGCCGGTGGTACTGGCCGCCGGTGCGCGCGCCGGCGTCGATCAGGGCCACGCACAGGCCCGCGTCGGCGGCGGCCCGCGCGGCGGCCAGACCGGCCGGGCCCGCGCCGACGACCGCGAGGTCGTACTCACTCATGGCCCGTCCCCTCCTGGGTGGTGACGACGTCGCCCGGGCGGGCCTCGGTGAGGCACGCCCGCAGCGACGGCTGTCCGTTGACCGTGATGAGGCAGTCGAAGCAGACGCCGATGCCGCAGAACAGCCCGCGCGGCCTGCCCGTCCGACGCGTGGTCCGCCAGGACCGCAGCCCGGCCGCCAGCAGCGCGGCGCCCACGGTCTGGCCCGGCAGCGCCACGAGGGGCCGTCCGTCGAAGGTCACCTCGAAGGGGGCGGCGGGCCGGTCGGCGGCCCGCGCGTGTCCGGTGTTCACCGGTTCACCTCGGCTTTCGCGTCGAAGCGTGTGGGAGCGAACGGCCGCAGGTCGCAGGCCGGTTCCTGGCCCGTGAGCTGCTGGGCCAGCAGCAGCCCGGTGGCGGGGGCGAGCCCGATGCCGGCGCCCTCGTGACCGCAGGCGTGCAGCAGCCCGGGCGCGCGCGGGTCCGCGCCGATCACCGGCAGGTGGTCCGGGCAGTACGGGCGGAAGCCGCAGTAGGCGCGCAGGGCCGACGCCTGGCCCAGCGCGGGGAACAGCGCGACGGCCTGCGCCGCCAGGCGGCGCAGCACGGGCAGGGACACCGTCCGGTCGAAGCCGACACGTTCGCGGCTGGCGCCGATGAGCACCGTGCCCGCCGGGGTGCCCTCGACCACGGCCGAGGTCTCCAGGCCCGCGCCGCCGCTGGCGACGTTCGCCACGTACTCGGCCGCGTACACCTTGTGCCGGATCAGCGGCGGCAGCGGCTCGGTGACGAGGACGAAGCCCCGGCGGGGCAGCACCGGCACGGGCGCGCCGGCGAGCGCGGACAGCTCGCCGCCCCACGTCCCGGCCGCGTTGACCACCGCTCCCGCCGGGAGGTCCCCCGCGGTCGTGGTGACTCCGGTGACCCGCCCGTCCCGGCCCTTGAGGAAGCCCGTGACGGTGACGCCGGTGCGCACCCGCACACCGTGGCGGCGGCGTGCGGCGCGCAGCAGGTGGGCGGCGGCGAGCACGGGCTGGACCTGGGCGTCGCCCGGGTAGTGGACGCCGCCGGCCAGGCCGGGCGCCAGGTGGGGTTCGTAGCCGGCCAGGCCGGCTGCCGTCACCGGGGCGGCTGCCACGCCGGCGGCCCGCTGCCCCGCGGCGAAGTCCTGAAGGGCGTCGAGCCCGTGCGGGGTGGCGGCGACCACGAGGCCGCCCTTGGCCTCGTACTCGAAGGGGTTGTCGAGCTCCTCGGCCAGCTCCCCCCACAGCCGGGTGGACAGCTGGGCGAGGGCCAGTTCGGGGCCGGGTCCCTTGTCGGAGACCAGGAGGTTGCCCTCGCCGGCACCGGTGGTGCCGCCCGCGACGGGCCCTCGGTCCACGACGGTGACCGTGAGACCGGCGCGGGCCGCGTGGTACGCGCAGGCCGCGCCGACCACTCCGGCGCCGACGACCAGGACGTCCGGGTGCGGCCCGGCCGTTCGTGTGGGGTGCTGCATCTCTTCCTCGGGGGTGTCGCCGGTGCCGCCCGGCACCGTCGGTCTGCTCACCGTCGCGTGATCCGGACGGTGTCCGATCCGTCGCGGGAGTCCAGGACGTCGACGCGGACACCCGACGCGGGATCGGTGAAGGACTGGCCCGCCCGGTACGCCGCGTCGTCGAGCTGTCCGCAGCCGGCGGGCGGCGTCGCGTCCGGTCTGGCGTCCTGCACGCGGACGGGCCCGTGTCCGGTCGGTGTGGCGGAGTCCACGCGGTAGACGAGGACACCGGTGGAGCAGGCGCGGGCGTCCGCGGCGACGGCCCGGCGGGACTCCACGACGTAGGCCGTCGTCGGCGAGGTCCGCACCACCGCCGCCTTGGTGCCGCCGCCCCGGTACTCGACGGGCGTCAGCCGGACCGTGTCCGTGCCGGGCGTCGCCCGGCAGGCGACCTGGTCGTCGTCCAGCCAGCCGAGCTTCCACGCGTGCCAGCCGGAGTAGTGGGGCGCGGCACCCGAGACGAGGCCCATGACGTCCCAGCCGCCGACGTACCGGTGGACGTCGGAGCCGTCGAAGGCGTACAGGTCCGGCAGGCCGAAGAGGTGGGCGGTCTCGTGCCCCACGAGGCGGGGCCCCCAGCGCCACATGTCCTGCCCGAACGTCACCGCCCACTTGATCCGGGTGCCGTCGGCGACGACGCCGGAGGCCGCCGGGTCGAACAGGTAGGCGGGCGAGAACGAGATCGCCGGGGCGTTTCGCGGCGGGACGACGTAGACCATGTCGTACCGCGAGAAGTCGGTGTACGGATCCGCGGCCGTGACCGCGTCCCGGACGTAACGCTCGTGCTGCTCGTGGCTGAGCCCGCGCTCGAAGCCGTAGGCGGTGGACGGCTTCGGCATCCGCACCCAGCTCCGCGCGGGCGTGACGGCGAGCCGGACCTTCCCGTACGACGCGTCGCGCAACCAGTTTGCACCGGGCAGGAGCTGGGCCGCGACGTCCCCGGTGGGGCCGGTGGCCGGCGCGTCGGGGAAGTCGACGAAGACCATGGCGAGGCGGAGGGTGCCCAGCGGACGCCGGAACTGGACGGGGTCGGTGTCATGACCCTCGTCGGTGTAGCCGGTGCGGCCGGGCAGGGCGCACCGCCCGGCCGGATCCCGGCCGGCCCGCGGCGGACCCTGGGCGGCCGTGGCCGGGGCGGTGGCCGCCGTGAGCAGCGTCAGTGAGAGGACGGCCGTGAACAGCCGTCCGGTGAGCCGCGGTCGCGGCATGGCGTCACTCCTTGCGCAGCGTGTCCACGGTGGGGGAGGGGCGGGCCGTCAGACCCGGCCGGCGACCATGTCCATCAGACGGGCGAGCACCCGGTCGCCGGAGGCGGCGACGCCGTCGTGCTCCCACTCGTCGGTGACCCAGGTGCTCACGTTCCCCACGGCCCGGGCCGTGCCCAGGGAGAGGGAGGCGTCCACGTACATGTCGTCGTGGTAGACCACCGCGGCCACCGGGACCTCGTTGCGGGCCAGCCGGCCGAGGTCGTACAGCGGCGGCCAGTCGGCCCGCTCGGCGAGCAGGTCCGCGGCCTCGGCGAAGGGGCGCAGGCCGGCGATCTCCCGGAACATCCAGGGGTACATCATCTCGCCGGTGAACAGCAGCGGGTCGGCGTCCTCGGCGAACTCCGGGAAGTCGGCCAGGGCCCGCTCGGCGGCCCAGCCGGTGGGCTTGTCGCCCTGACCGTAGGAGGCGCCCTCGTGGATGACGGCGAAGAGCGGATTGTCCACGAGCCCGGTGAGGGCCATGACCTGGTAGCGGAAGGTCGCCGACAGCCCGCCGCCGTCGAAGGCCTCGTCCAGCAGCCAGTGCACGCGCTCGAAGCCGTCGCCCATGCCGAAGGCCAGGCCCAGCGTGCGCAGCCGCCGCACCGTCAGCCGGTCGCCGTCCGGCAGCCGCACGTCCTCCCGCGCCAGCAGGTCGGCGATCCGCCGGACCCGCTCGGCGTCCTCGGGGTAACGGGCGTAGTACGTCGCGTTCTTGTCGCGCACCCGGGGATAGGTGCGGGCGTACACCTCGTCGGCGGTGGCCGAAAGGCCCGGCAGGCCACCGGTGACGTAACAGGCCCGCAGGCCCTCGGGGGCGCGCGAGAGGTAGGCGAGGGTGATGAAACCGCCGTAACTCTGACCGAGACTCTCCCAGGGCTGGTCGCCGCACAGGCGGCGCCGGATCAGCTCGCAGTCGGCCACGATCGCGTCGGAGCGGAAGTGGGCGAGGTACGCGGCCAGTTCGGCGGCGGAGCGGAACTCGGCGGCCGCCCGGGCGGTCACCGGGGTGGAGCGCCCCGTGCCGCGCTGGTCGAGCAGGAGCACCCGGTGGGTCCTCAGGGCGTGCCGCAGCCAGCCGGGGGTGGCGGCGTTCTGCGGCCGGGGCGACTTGCCGCCGGGGCCGCCCTGGAGGTAGAGCAGCCACGGCAGCCGTTCCCCGGCGCGGGCCGGGTCGACGACCTCGCGCGCGAACACCTCGATGGTGCGCCCGCCCGGGTCGGCGTGGTCGAGCGGCACGGTGAACCGGTGGTCGGTCATCGCGAGACCGGGGGTGCGGATCATGCGGGTGTCTCCTCGGGGTGGTGGCAGGCGACCCGGTGCCCGGGGGCCAGGTCGCGCAGGACGGGCTTCTCGGCCGCGCACCGCTCGTCCGCCCTGGGGCAGCGGGTGCGGAAGGGGCAGCCGCTGGGCGGCTGCAGGGGGCTGGGGGGATCGCCGCGCAGGACGACGCGCTCCCGGTTCCGTTCGGCGTCGGGGTCGGGCAGGGGCACGGCGGCCAGCAGCGCGTGGGTGTAGGGGTGGGCGGGGCGGGCGAACAGGGCGTCCCGGCCGGCGATCTCGACGATCGTGCCGAGGTACATGACGGCGATCCGGGTGCTGATCTGCCGCACCACGCCCAGGTCGTGGGCGATGAAGACGTACGCGAGCCCGAGCTCGTCCTGGAGGTCGGCCAGCAGGTTGAGGATCTGGGCCTGGACGGAGACGTCGAGCGCGGACACGGGCTCGTCGCACACCACCAGCCGGGGCCGCAGGGCCAGGGCGCGGGCGATGCCGATGCGCTGGGCCTGCCCGCCGGAGAACTCGTGCGGATGGCGGCGCGCGTGCTCCGGGCGCAGCCCGACCCGCTCCAGCAGCGCCTCCACCGGCTCGCCGGGCGGGAGGTGCTGGTAGCGGAAGGGCGCGGTGAGGATCTGCCGCACGGTCTGCCGGGGGTTGAGGGACGAGAACGGGTCCTGGAAGATCATCTGGAGTTCGCGGCGCACCGGTCGCAGCGCGTCGTCGCCGAGCCCGCACAGCTCCCGGCCGTCGAAGCACACCGAACCGGAGGTCGGTTCGATCAGCCGGGTGAGCATCCGCCCCAGCGTCGACTTCCCGCAGCCCGACTCACCCACCAGGCCCAGGGTCTCGCCGGCCCGCACCTCCAGCGACACCCCGTTCACGGCGGCCACGTGCCCGGCGAGCCGCCGGGTGAGCCCGTGCCGGACGGGATAGCGCTTGACCAGGTCCTCGGCCCGGAGCAGCGCGGTGGCCGTGCGCACGGCCGGGGGAGTGCTCATGAGCCGGCCTCCACGGTGGCCAGGCGCCGGGGCACGGGCCCGTCGACGCGCGGGACGCAGGCCAGCAGGCCACGGGTGTAGGGGTCGGCGGGCCGGCCGAACACCTCGCGCACGGGACCGTGTTCGACGACCCGGCCGCCGTTCATGACGCTCACGTCGTCGGCCATGCCCGCGACCACGCCCATGTCGTGGGTGATGAGCAGGACGGCGGTACCCGACTCCTCGCGCAGGTCGCGCAGCAGCTGGAGGATCTGCGCCTGCACGGTGACGTCGAGCGCGGTGGTGGGCTCGTCGGCGATCAGCAGGTCGGGCTCCAGGCACAGCGCCATCGCGATCATCACCCGTTGGCGCATCCCCCCGGAGAACTCGTGCGGGTAGTGCCGGGCCCGCCGCCCGGCCTCGGGGATGCCGACCCGCTCCAGCATGCGCACGGCCACCTCGCGGGCCGCCCGGCGGCTGGTGCGGCGGTGGGCGCGGTGGGCCTCGGCGATCTGGAAGCCCACCGTGTAATAGGGGTTCAGGCAGGACAGCGGATCCTGGAAGACCATCGCGATCCGGTCGCCGCGCAGCCGCCGCAGGGCCCCTCGGTCCAGGCCGAGCAGCTCCCGCCCGTCGAAGCGGACCGATCCGCCGACGGTGGCGGAGGCGGGCAACAGGCCGAGGACGGCCAGGCTCGTCACGGACTTCCCGGAGCCGGACTCGCCCACCACGCCGAGGGTGCGGCCGGCGTCCAGCTCCAGGCTCACGCCGTCCACGGCGCGCACGCCCGAACGGAAGGAGACGGTCAGGTCGTTGACGGACAGCAGGGTCATCCCACGGCCCTCACTCTCGGGTCGAGCACCGCGTACACCAGGTCCACGGCGACGTTGGCGAGGATGACGAACGAGGCGGCGAAGAGGGTGACGCCCAGGATCACGGGCTGGTCGGCGCTGGTGATGGCGTCGGCCGCCAGTTTGCCCACCCCGGGCAGGCCGAACACCGACTCGGTGATGAGCGCCCCGCCCAGCAGCGCCCCCAGGTCCATGCCGAAGATCGTCACGATGGGCATCAGGGCGGGGCGCAGCGCGTGGCGGCGCAGGACGGTGTGCTCGGCCAGCCCCTTGGCCCGTGCGGTGCGCACGTAGTTGCGGCCCAGGCTCTCGACGACCTCGCCGCGCGTGATGCGGGCGTAGATCCCGGCGTAGAGCATCGCCAGGGCGATCCACGGCATGAGCAGGGACTGGAACCAGGCGCCCGGGTCCTCGGCCAGGCCCACCGCCCGCGGATAGGGCAGGGCGCCGAGCTTGACGACGAGGACGTACTGGAGGACCAGCGCCGTGAAGTAGACCGGCAGGGAGATGCCGCCCAGGGCCGCGATCATCGCGGCGCGGTCCCAGAGACTGCCCTTGAGGAGGGCGGAGACGACACCGGCCGCCACGCCGACGGTCAGCCAGAGCAGGGCGGCCCCCACCGCGATGGACAGGGAGACCGGCAGCCGGCTGGTGAGCAGCTGCCACACGGGCTGGTTGGTCTGGAAGCTGAAGCCGAGGCAGGGGAAGGGGCAGTCCACGGCGCCGGGCCCGCTGCCGTAGGTGCGCCCGGTGAAGAGGCCGCCCAGGTAGCTGAGGAACTGCTCGTCCACGGGCCGGTCGATGCCGAGCAACGACCGTATCTGCCCGAGCCGTTCGGGGGTGCACGCCTTGCCGCACGCCCCCTGTGCCGGATCGGCGGGCATCAGGTAGAAGATGCTGAAGGTCAGGACGCAGACGGTCAGCAGGATGGCGGTCGCGACGGCCAGTCTGCGCAGCAGGTAGAAGATCATCGTTGCTTGCTCCCGGGGTCGAGCTCGTCCCGTACGGCGTCGCCCAGGACGTTGAAGGCCAGCACGGTGAGGAAGAGGAAACCGCCGGGGATGAGGAAGTAGGCGGGGTCGGCCGCGTACCACGGGACGGCCGAGGCGATCATCTGGCCCCAGGACGGGGTCGGCGGCCGCACCCCCACGCCGAGGAAGGACAGTCCGGCCTCGGTGGCCACGCAGCCCGGGATCGAGACGGTGGCGACGACGAGGACCGGCCCGGTGAGGTTGGGCAGGATCTCGCGCACCAGCAGGGCGCGGCGCCGGGCGCCCAGGGCCCGGGCCGCCTCCACGAACTCGCCGTGCGCCAGCACCATCGTCTGACCGCGCACGATCCGGCCGACGTAGGGCCAGCCGAAGAAGCCGAGGACGACGACCAGCAGCAGCTCGCGGTCCGCGCCGGGGGCCGCCGCCATCAGCGCGATCATGAAGATGAGGCTGGGGAAGGACATCAGCAGGTCCATCGTCCGGCCGATGACCGTGTCGGTGCGTCCGCCGAGGAAGCCCGCCAGCAGGCCGAGGAACGTCCCCAGCGTGACCGACAGCAGCGTGGCGAGCACCGCGATGAGCAGCGAGACGCGGGTGCCCCACACGATGCGGGCGAAGACGTCCCGGCCGCTGACCGGTTCGACGCCCAGCCAGTGTTCGCCGCCGATCCCCCCGGCGGTGCCGCGCGGCAGGCCACCCAGCGCCTGGTCGACGGCCTTGCCGTCGAACGCCGTCGGGGAGGCCCCGTACCAGTGGGTGATCAGGGGCGCCGCCAGGGCCAGGACGGCCAGCAGCGCGATGACGGCGAGGCTCGCCGCCGCGGAGGGCCTGCGCAGCAGGCGGCGCACGACGGTGGGGGCCTCCCGGCCGCCGTCGCCGTCCGTTCGGGCGGCGGCCGGGAGGGGCTCGGCGGTTGTGGACATCGTCACTTCCTCAGTCCCAGGGAGACCAGGTCGAGCCGGCCGACGTAGGCGATGTGGCCGTAGGCGCCGGTGACGTTGGGGCCGGTCAGGACCGCCGACTTGTCCCACAGGAACGGCACCACCGGCGCGTCCCGCATGATCTGCCTCGACAGTTCGCCGTAGGCGGCGTCCGCCTGCGCCTGGTCGGGCATCGCGGCGATCGCGTCGAACCGGGCGTTGACGTCGGGGGAGTCGTACTGCGAGTGGTTGTTGTTGCCCTGCCGGGTGATGAGCCTGCCGTCCAGGATGGTCGGCAGGTAGGTCGAGGCCCCCGGCCAGTCCGGGGTCCAGCCGTCGATCGCCAGGTCGTGCTGCTGGTCGGTGTTGGCGACCGTGCTCCAGTACGCGGACTGGCTGATCTCGTTGATCCGCACCCGGATGCCGGCCTTGCCGAGGGACTCCTGCACGGCCTCGCCCTGCGCCTTGCCGCTGGCCGTGGCCGAGGTGTCGAGGGTCAGGTCGACGCCGTCCGCCAGCCCGGCGTCGGCCAGCAGCTTCCTGGCCCTGGCCGGATCGCCCTTGCCGCCGGGCGAGGGGTAGGGGTCGTCGGCGACGTGCGCGGTGAGGGTGGGGGGCAGGAGCGTGGTGGCGAGGTCGCCGGCGACCGGGCCGCCGCGGGTGGTGCGCAGGGCGTCCTTGTCCAGCGCGTAGGCGATGGCCTGCCGCACGCGGACGTCGTCGAGCGGCTTGCGCCGGGTGTTCACCGACAGGAACCGGGTGTTGGCCGACTCGCCCTTGACCAGGCGGGACTTGACGCGCGGATCGCTGAGGACCCGGCCCACCGAGGCGGAGCCGATGGGTTCGAAGCCGACGGCGTCCGCGTCCTCGCCCTGGGCGGCGATCAGCCGCTGGTCGACGACGGCCGGGTCCATGTTCAGGTCCATCACGATCCGGTCGGGCATGGCCTTGCGCACGGTGTCGGTGGCCCGGTCCCAGTGGGTGTTGCGGGTCAGCGCCAGCCGCTTCTTGGGCTCGAACCGCTCGATGCGGTACGGGCCGGAGGAGAAGGGGCGGCCGTCGTAGCCGACGCCCTTGTCCTTGTCCTTCGGCACCGGGGAGAACAACGGCGTGGAGACCGCGGCGCCGAAGTCCGCCACCGGCCGGCTCAGCCGGAAGACGATCGTCCGGGCGTCGGGCGTCTCGATCGAGGACAGGCCCCGGTCGTCCTTGTACGGGCCCTTGTAGTCCGACTCGCCGCGCAGCCACATCCGGGCGTAGGGCACGCCCTCGGGCAGCTCGGCGGCGAAGGACCGCTCCACGCCGTACTTGACGTCCGCGCTGGTGACGGCCCGGCCGTCCTCGAAGGCCACGCCCTCCTTGAGTGTGAAGGTCCACGTCTTCGCGCCGTCGGAGGGCCTGCCGGTGTCGGTGGCCAGGTCCGGCACGATCTTCCCGCCGTCCCTGCCGGGCGCGGCCGCGACGGTGGTCAGCGTGCGGTAGATGAGCCGGCTGACGTCCTGTGAGGACGTCACGTTGTTGCGGGCGGGGTCCAGGTGCTCCAGGTCGATGCTGGACAGGACGTGCAGCGTGCCGCCGCGCTTGGCCTCGGCGTCCTGTCCGCCGCCCGCGCCGCCCGCTCCCCCGCAGCCGGCGGTGACCAACAGCCCCAGGACCGCCATGCCCGCCGCCAGCGCGGCGCGCCGTCTGCTCACGTTGTGCCTCCCGGTCTTCCTCGACCTGACGATGAGCAGAAGGTTGCCGATGGCAGGGACCTGCCAGAAGCACCCGCCTCTCCATAACATGGCGTTATGGAGCTCGAGGTCCGTCATCTGAGAGTGGTCTGCGCCATCGCGGAGACCGGTAGCCTGACCCGCGCGGCCGCGGCCCTGCGGCTCACCCAGCCGGGCATCAGCGCCCAGCTGCGCCGGATCGAGAGCGTGCTGGGCGGCAGGATCTTCGAGCGCTGCCAGACGGGCGTGACCACCACGCCGTTCGGCGAACTCGTCCTGACCCGGGCCCGCGCCATCCTGCCGGGCGTCGACGACCTGCTGGCCACCACCGCCCGCGCCACACGCACGCGCTCCGCCCCGCACCGCGTCCGCCTCGGCTCCGTGGGCGCCCCGCTGCTGAGCGGACTGGCCCTGGCCGTACGGTCCCTGCTGCCCGGCGTCGAGATCACCTCCCGGGCCGGGCAGGCCCCGCAGTCCCTGCTCGACGACATCGCCGCGGACCGGCTGGAGGCGGCGGTCGTCGGTGACAGCCCCGGCTACGAACTGGTGCCGCCGGACGGCGTCGTCCTCCAGCCCGTGATCACCGAACCGGTCTTCGCCCTCCTGCCCGCGGATCACCCCCTCGCGGCCATGGAGGAGGTCTGCCTGGACCGGCTGGCCGAGGAGGACTGGGCCGGCCCGCCGCCCGACGACCGCACGCGCGAGTACTGGGCCTCGGTCCTCGCCCTGACCGACCACCGGGCGCGGATACCGTACGAGGCCGACGGCCGGGTGCTCATCGAGATCGTCCGGGCGGGGCTCGCGGTGAGCCTCTGCCAGGCGACGTTCCTCGAAGTGCCCGGCGTCGTGATCCGCCCCCTCCAGGGCGATCCGCTGTGGTACCGCCATGTGCTCGCCTGGCACCGGGACGGCCCGCTGGCGCCGGTGGGCGAGGCCGTCCTGGCCCGGGTGCGCGAACGCCACCGCGCCTCGGGACGGGAGAGCGGGGTGTACTCCCGGTGGCGGGAGCGGCGCGCCGAGGTCAAGCCGGCGCGGGCGGGGCGCGACGTCCCGGCCGGCCCCACGGGCCCCGGCAAGGCGGCCCGCGGCGGCGGGCAGGGGCAGCTGCCCCGGTCGGTCGTCCCGGCCCGCGGCGGACCGGGCCGGCCCGCGGCCGGCGGGGAGGTCCGGCACCGGCCCAGGGGCACCGGAATCCGTCCGTGAGCCGCGTAACCTCCCCGGGCCGCCATCGTTGTCCACGGCGGGTGCACGTTATGTCGTCGGGCCACCAGGGCACTTGTCCTGGTGGCCCGACGCGTAGCACCGGTCCGGCGGTCAGACCTCCAGCATCGCCGCGACCACCGAACGCCAGTCCTCGCCCGGCCGTTCGGCCAGTTCCCCGGTGAGCGCCGAGGCGCGGTAGCGGTGGCGGTGCAGCAGGCCGGGGTCCGTGTCCGCCGGCGGGCGGACCTCGCTGGGGCTGCCCAGCAGCCGGATCAGCTCCGCGGCGAAGTCCGCCCAGGCGACGTGACCGCCGACCGCGTTGACGGTGCGGCGCTCCGGCCGTTCCGCGCACGCCACCAGCACCCGGGCCAGGGCGGCGGCGTGCACCCACGGCACTCCCGACCACTCCTCGCCGGAGTCCGGCACGGCACCCGCCCGGGGGAGCACGACCGGCTCCCCGGCCTTCGCCGCCTGGAAGACCTCGCCGGTCGCCCCCCAGCGCAGCTGGTCGCGCAACCGCGGGTGCGGCCCCCACACGAGGGGCGCCCGCACCACGCTCGCCCCGCCCCGCCCCGAGGTGCCCGCCGCCTCCCACAGCAGGCGCTCGCACACGAGCTTCCCCCGGCCGTAGCCGGTGAGCGGCTCCCGCGGCGGCGTGTCCTCGCACACCTCGGCCGTCTCCGGCCGCCCGTAGGCGTCCACGCTGCTGACGAAGACGAAGGACCCGCGCCGCCAGCCGGCCAGCAGGGCCCGCATCGCCGCCACGTCCACGTCGGGGGAGGTGAACGTGCAGGCGGCGTGGATGACGTGGTCCACACCGCCCGCCGCCGCCCGCAGACCGTCCGCGTCGGCGAGGTCGCCCTCGACCACCTCGACGCCGTCGGCCGCCACCAGATGTGCCGACTCGGGCCGTACGAGCGCCCGTACGGGCCGCCCGCGCGCGGCCAGCTCCCGCAGGACGAACGCCCCGACGCCGCCGGTGCCGCCGGTGACCAGGACCGTGCCCGGGCGCGCGGAGCCGGCCGGGACGGCGCAGGCGCGCCGGGCGGACCGCTGCCGCGCCCGCCCGTCCAGCAGCGCCCCGAGGGCCCGGGGCGTGCGGTGCTCCAGCACGTCGAGCCCCGTCACCGGGACGCGAAGCCGCTCACGGAGCCGGTCGGCGACCCGGACCGCCAGCAGGGAATGCCCGCCGAGCAGGAAGAAGTCGCCGTCCGGTGCGGGCCGTTCGCCCAGCAGTTCGCCGAACACGTCCCGCACGGCGGGCACCGCGGCGCCCAGAGCACCCGGTGCCGCGCCGCCGGCCGGCACGGTCGCCTCCGCGCCGCGCCCACCGAAGGACAGCGGCTGCGCCGGGTCCTTCGCCACAGCCTCCAGCAGCCCGGCGAAGCGGTGCGCCAGCCCCCGGGCCGTCTCCTCGCCGAGCAGGCCGCGGTCGTGGTGCACCACGCAGTGCGCCCCGCCGCCCTCCGCGTCCTCCTCCAGGCAGAAGCCGAGGGCGAACTTGGCCGTGCCCAGCGGGACGTCGACGGGCTCGCACTCCGTGCCGGCCGGCCGGAGCACCGGCGGCCTGCCCAGGACGTCGGCGGTGACGGCCACCAGCGCGTTGCCGCCGCCGTCGCGCGCCCCGGCGCCGAGCCGCCGCACCATCAGGTCGAAGGGCACATCACGGTGGCGCTGTGCTTCGAGCAGCGTCTCGCGCACCCGCGACAGCAGGCCCGTGAAGTCCTCCACCCCGGACAGGTCCGGCCGGATGGGGAGGGTGTTGACGCACAGCCCCACCAGGTCGCGCGCCCCGGCCCGGTCGCGGTGGCTGCTCGCGCAGCCGATGACCAGGTCCCGCTCGCCGGTCTCCGCCAGCAGCACCGCGAAGGCCCCGGCGAGGACCACGGTGAACAGTGTGGCCCGGTGCGCCCGGCCCGTCGCCCGCAGCCCGTCGAGCGTGCCGGGCGCCAGCGGCAGGCGGACGACGCTCCCCTCGCCCCGGCCGCGGGCCCCCGGCGCGGCCCCCGGCAGGGGGACCGGCCGCGCGTGCGCGAGCCGCCGCGTCCAGTACGCCAGCCCCTCCTCCAGCGCCGGCGCCCCGGCCCGCTCCCGCCGGGCGAACTCCGCATAGCTCGCGGCGTCGCGCTCCGGCCCGGGGCCGCCGCCGTCCAGCGCCGCCCGGTACCCCTCGTCCAGCTCGCGGGCGATCACTTCCAGGGACGCCCCGTCCACCGTTATGTGATGGAACGTCAGCAGAATCGTGTGGTCGTCCGGCGCGTGCCGGACGACCAGCGCCCGCAGCACCGGGCCCGTGGCGAGGTCGAAGGGGCGTGCCGCCTCCGCCTCCAGCAGCCGCCGCGCCGCGTCCCCCGCGGCCTCCACCGTCTCGACCGGGACCCGCCCGGCCGGCACGGCCTCCTGGTACGGCTCGCCGTCGTGGCCGCCGTACCGCGTGCGCAGCACCGCGTGGCGGCGCACCAGCCCGGTCAGGGCCGTCTCGAAGGCGGCGTCGTCGAACGGGCCGCGGACCCGGGTCGCGAACGGCACGTTGTACAGGGCCCCGCCCCGGCCCAGCCGGTCCATCAGCCACATCCGGTGCTGGGCGTGCGAGAGCGGCGCGCGGCCGGAGTCCTCCCTGGACGGCGGCCGGGCCACCGGCCGGGCGCCGGCGCCGCGCCGGGCGAGCCGGAGCAGCTCCCGCTGCCGCAGGACCTCCGCCGAGGCGTCGCCGCTCATCGCCCGTCCCCTTCCGCGCCCGTCCCCGCCGGGTACGCCGCGGCCAGCGCCTCCTCGACGAGCACCGCCTGACCGGCCACGGTGGGGGACGAGAAGAACGCGGCGAGCGTCAGCTCCACCCCCAGGTCCTCGTGGAGGTCGTCCACGACGGCCAGCGCCAGCAGGGAGTGCCCGCCCAGGGCGAGGAAGTCGGCCTCCGGGTCGGTGACCTCGCACTGGAGCGCCCGGCCCCAGGCCTCGGCCACGGCCTGCTGCACCGGCGTCAGTTCCGGCGCCGGGGGCGCCTCGGGCCGTGGGAAGCCGGGCACCGGGCGGTCGGCCAGGGCCCGGCGGTCGACCTTGCCGGTCGCGGTCAGGGGCAGGTCCTCGACGACCGACCAGGCCGTGGGCAGCAGGTGTGCGGGCAGCCGCCCGGCCAGGTGGTCGCGCAGCGCCGCCACGGCCAGGTGCCCACCGCACTTGGGCACCACGAAGGCGGCCAGACGCGCGTCGTCGGCGCCGGCCCGCACCACGGTGACCGCCGCGTCGGCCACCCGGGGATGGGCGCGCAGCGCGTGCTCGACCTCGCCGGGCTCGATCCTGAAGCCACGGACCTTGACCTGCTCGTCGACGCGGCCGTGGAAGTCCAGCGTGCCGTCCGGGCGGGCGGAGACGAGGTCGCCGGTGCGGTAGAGACGGCCCGCCGCGGGGTGCCGGACGAACCGCTCGGCGGTGACGTCGGGCCGGCCCAGGTAGCCGGCGGCGAGCCGCGGGCCGCCGATCCACAGCTCACCGCGGACGCCGGCGGGCAGCGGCTCGCCGTGCCCGTCGAGGACGTGCGCCGTCGCTCCGGCGATCGGCCGGCCGATGGGCGGCGGGGCGTCGCAGTCGGCCTCGCGCACCCGGTGGGCGGTGGCGAAGGTGGTGGCCTCGGTCGGCCCGTAGCCGTTGACCAGCTCCAGCCACGGGTGGGCGCGCAGCACGGCCCGTGCGTGGCGCGCCGACAGCGCCTCGCCCCCGACGGCCACACCGCGCAGCACGGCGAAGACCGGTGAACGGCGCGTGGCCAGCTGGTGGAAGAGCGCGGTGGTCAGGAACGCCACGGTGGCGCCCAGCCGTTCCACGTCCCGCGCCAGCCTCTCGAACGACTGCCGGTCACCGGTGGAGACGACCACGGCGGCGCCGTTGGCCAGCGCCACCCACACCTCGAACGGGGCGGCGTCGAAGGCCTGCGCCGAGTGGAAGAGCACCCGGTCCCGCGGCGTGACGGTCAGGTAGTCCGGCGCCACGGTCAGCCCCGCCACGCCCCGGTGGGTGATCCCCACGCCCTTGGGCCGGCCCGTCGAGCCGGAGGTGTACATCACGTAGGCGAGCGCGTCCGGGTCGTATGCGCAGGGCTCCGGCAGGTCCTCCGCCGTGGGCTCCGGACCGCCGCCGACGGTGCCCGCCGCGGACAGCGCCAGCACGTCGCCGGCCAGCGTGCCCGCCGCTTCCAGCAGGTCCTTCTCGCCCACGATCAGGGTGACGCCGGCGTGCGCCGCCATCGCCTCCGTACGGGCGCGGGGATAGGCCGCGTCCAGCGGGACGTAGTGGCCGCCGGCCCACCAGACGGCGAGCTGCGCCACGACGACGCCCACCGAGTGCGGCAGCAGCAGCCCGACGGCCGTGCCCGGCCCGACGCCCCGGGCCCGCAAGGCACCGGCCAGCCGCCGGGCGGCGCCGGTCAGTTCCGCGTAGGTCAGGGCCAGGTCGCCGTCGGAGACGGCCAGCGCCGACGGTGAGGTACGGGCGTGGTCGAGGACCCGGCCCAGCACGCCGCCGGGGGCGCCGGGCGCCGGCGAGGCGTGGCCCTGAGGTTTCGTCACACCTGCCGCCTCGCGGCGGGAGTCCACCAGGGCGGCCAGGGCCCGCAGGTCGGGCTGGCGCAGCACCTGCGGCGCCCTCAGCCGCACCCCGAAGCGTTCCTCCAGGGCGGTCAGGAGACGGGCCGCGGCCAGGGAATTGCCGCCGCACGCGACGAAGTTGTCCTCCAGAGCGGTCCCGGGCCTGCCCAGCACCCGGCGGCACAGCTCGACCACCAGCTCCTCAGTGGGGGACGCCGTGCCCCGCGCCGTCCACGAGCCGGCGGGCCGCTGCCGGCGCCCGGCGAGCAGCGCGGCACGGTCCACCTTGCCGTTGGCGTCGAGGGGGAACTCCGTCACGAGGTGGACGGCCGACGGCACCGCCTGCTCGGGCAGCCGCCCGCGCACCTCCTCCAGCAGCTCCGCCGCCGGCGGGACGTCCGCACCGGGTGCGGGCCGCACGAAGGCGACCAGCCGGGTGTCCCCTCCGGCCGTGGTCTCGGCTGCCACCACGGCCCCGAGGACGCGGGCGTCGTCCTCGAACGCCGCCTCGGCCTCGGCCGGTTCGATCCGCGCGCCGCGCACCTTGACCTGGCCGTCCATGCGGCCGAGGAACTCCAGCACCCCGTCGGGGCGCATCCGCACCCGGTCGCCGGTGCGGTAGACGCGGTCCGTACCGGTGAGTTCCGGCGGCGGCGCCACGAAGCGGCGGGCGGTGAGCGACGCGTCCAGATAGCCGGTCGCCAGGCCGGTGCCGCCGATCCGCAGCTCGCCCGGCTCGCCGCGCGGCACGATGCGTCCGCCGTCGTCGGTGACGCAGACGACGGCCCCGTCCACGGGCGTGCCGATCGCCGGCACCCCGGGGCCGCCCCGGGGCTCCAGGGCCTGGGTGGTGGCCACGACGGCCGTCTCGGCCGGCCCGTAGGCGTTGTCCACCCGTGCCGTGACGTCGGCACCGGGGTGGCGGTGCAACCGGTCGCCGCCGATGCTCAGGTGCCGCAGGTCCGGCAGGTCCGGCCAGGGACGTTCGAGCACCAGCTCGGCGAGCGGGGTCGGCAGGATGGCCAGGGTGACGCGGGCCCGTCGCCACCAGTCCGTGAGCGTCCGGGGGTCCCAGCGGACGTCGTCCGGGGCGACGGTGAGGGTGGCGCCGGACGTCAGGGCGGTCCACAGCTCCAGCACGTGCGGGTCGAAGGAGACGCCGACCAGCAGGCTGTGCCGCTCGCCAGGGCCGGCCCCGACGCGGTCGGCGTACCAGCGCAGCCGCGCGGCGAGCGCCGGCCCGGCCACCGCCACGGCCTTCGGCACCCCGGTCGACCCCGAGGTGAGCACCGCGTAGAAGGTTCCCTCCGGCGCACCGGGGAGGGCGGTGTCGCCCGGCGGCGTGGCGGGAAACGCGGCGACGGCCTCGGCGTGGGCGTTGGCGCCGGTCCCCGGCAGCGGTAAGGCCAGCCGCTCGCCGGTCCCGTACGCCCCGGGCAGCGCGCCGGGCGCGCCGATCACACAGGTGACGCGCAGCCCTCGCGTCACCGCGGCCAGCCTCCGCTCCCCGGGGCGCGGCCCGAGGGGGAGGTAGACGGCGCCGAGGCGGGCCAGGGCGACGGCCGTGGCGACCAGCGCGACGGAGCGGTCCAGGCACACGCCCACGAGGTCACCGGGGCGCACCCGCTCGCGCAGCGCGTCGGCCGTCCGCGCGGCCAGGGCGTCCAATTCGGCGTAGGTCCACATCAGTTCGCCGTCCTCGACGGCGGGCGCGGTGGGGTTCCGGCCGGCCCAGTGCGCGTAGCGGGCCAGCACGTCGTCCCAGCCGTGGGCGGTGGCGGATCCGCCGTACGCGACGGAGAGCGCCGGCTCCCCGCCGGCGGGGGTGGTGGCTGCCGCGGTGTTCGGTGCAGTGGTCATGATTCCTCTGTTCGCAGACGTCGGAGGGGGAAGGGGGCGAGGGCGCGGGCGGCCGGCCCGCTCACCCCAGCCCCATGGCCCGCGCGACGATCACCTTCTGGATCTCCGAGGTCCCCTCGATGATCGTCATCATCCGGACGTACCGGTACAGGAACTCCAGGGGATGCCCGCGCACCCAGCCCGTCGCGCCGTGGACCCGCAGCGACCGGTCGACGACGCGGACCGCCGTCTCCGAGGAGGTCAGCTTGGCCAGCGCGGCGTTCTCCGGGGCCTCCACGCCCCCGTCGACCAGCCGCGCGCACGCCAGCGTCAGCAGCTTCGCCGCCTCCACCTCGGCCCGGCTGCCCACCAGGTGCTCCTGCACGTGCTGGTAGGCGCCGATGCGCTCCCCGAAGGCCCGCCGCTCCCGGGCGTAGGCGACGCCCAGCTCCAGGGCGTACTCGGCGATGCCGTCGCACATCGCCGCCACCACGAGGCGCCCGCGGGAGAGGCTGTCGATGCCGTGGCCGAGCGCCGCGCCGATGCCCTCCTCGCCGCCGACGACGGCCTCCGCGGGCACCCGCACGTCGTCCAGCACCAGTTCGCACAGCTCCTCGCCCGACATGCCGTCGTAGCGCTGGCCGATCCGCAGCCGGGGATGGTCCATGTCCACCACGAAGGCCGTCGGCCCGTCCTCGCCGTTCCCGCCGGCGGCCCGGGCCACGACGATGGCGAAGTCCGCGTGCCCGGCGTTGCTGACGAACGTCTTGCGGCCGGTCAGCACCCAGTCGCCGGCCGGCTGCCGGGTGGCCGTGCTGGTGAGGTGGAAGGCGTCGGACCCGGCGTTCGGCTCCGTCAGCGCCAGACAGCGGGTCGCCTCGCCCCGCACCAGCGGCTTCAGATAGCGCTCGACCTGCTCCGGGGTGCCCTGGCGCAGCAGCGGGCTCGGCCCGTCCGATCCCGCCAGCGCGTACGGCGCCAGCGGGCAGCCGCTGCGCCCGGCGGCCTGGTGCAGCAGCACCACCGCGGTGAACGGCATGCCGGAGCCGCCCAGTTCCTCGGGATAATCCCCGGCGTAGAAGCCCAGTCGCGCCGAGCGCTTGCGGACGTGGGCGCGCAGGTCCGCCGGGGGCATCCCCCAGGTCTCCGGCAGCTCGGCCGACAGCGGCACCAGCTCCCGGCGGACGAAGGACATGAAAGCCTCGGTGATCTCGCGGTGTTCCGTCTCCAGGACGGACGAGGGGGCCGTGCTCATCGGGCCGCCTCCGCCAGGGCGTGGGCCTGGTCGGCCAGGACGGGGTGCTGGAAGAGCACGCGCAGCGGCGGGCGGCTGCCGAGCCGCGGCTCCAGCCAGGCGGCGAGCTGGGCGGCCAGCAGGGAGTGACCGCCGACCTGGAAGAAGTGCGACGACGGCGAGAAGCGGTCGTGGCCAAGGACCTCCCGCCAGCCCTCGCCGAGCAGGGCGAGCGCGGGGTCGCCGTCGCCGGCGGCGGCCTGCCCGGTCGCCGCCGGGTCCTCCGCGTCCGCCGCGCGCTCCTCGGCGACGCGGCCCAGCGCGGCCCGGTCCGGCTTGCCGCCGGGCAGCAGCGGCATCGTCTCCAGCCGGATCCAGCGGGCCGGCACGAGCGCCGCGGGCAGCCGCTCGGACAGCCCCTCGTGCAGCAGCGCCCGGTCCACCTCCCCGCCGCCGTCGAGGAAACCGGTCAGGCAGGGACCGCCGGCCGCGTCCCGGCCGGGGACGACGGCGCACGACCGCCCGCCGAGGACGGCGGAGACGGCGGCTTCCACCTCCTCCAGCTCGATGCGGTACCCGCGCAGCTTGACCTGGTTGTCGCGGCGGCCGAGGAAGCACACCAGCCCGTCGCGGTCCCGGTAGCCGAGGTCCCCGGTCAGGTACACGCGTTCACCGCCGAGCGCCGGCACGGTGACGAACCGGGCCGCGGTCGTCGCCTCGTCCCCGAGGTAGCCGTCGGCCAGGCCCACGCCGGCGATCGCCAGTTCACCGACCGCGCCCCGGGGCAGCGGGCGCAGCCCGCCGTCGAGGACGTGCACCGCCGTGCCGGCCAGCGGGGTGCCCAGCGGGACCTCGGCGCCCTCGCCGTCCGCGATCCCCTCGCGCGGGACCTCGTGGACGGTCGAGGTGACGGTCGCCTCGGTCACCCCGTAGGCGTTGAGGACGCGGGCGCCGGTGGCGTCGAGCACGCTCCGGAGCGCGGCGGCCGGCAGCCGCTCGCCGCCGACCACGAGCAGCCGGGGCTCCCACAGCCCGTCCCGCAGCGCCTCGCACAGTTCCTCGCGCACGGCGAGCAGGTAACTCGTGGGCAGGTTGGCGACGGTGACCCGGCGGGCCGCCAGCACGGCGACCAGCTCCGGTGCCGTCGGCACCTCCCGCTGCGGCACGATCAGAGCGGCCCCGGCCAGCAGGGAGGGCAGGACCTCCTCCAGCGCCACGTCGAACGCCGGCTGGGCGAACAGCAGCACCCGGTCCCGCGCGTTCAGTCCGAACCGTCCGGCCACGGCGCTCGCGTGATGCGCGAGCGCGCGCCGGCCCACGACGACGGCCTTGGGCAGCCCGGTGGAACCCGAGGTGTGGATGACGTAGGCGGCGCCGTCGAGCGTCACGGCCGGCACGGCGGCGGGGAAGGCGCCGGCGCCGTCGACCAGGGCGACGGGCAGGCCCTCGGCGGGCAGGGCGAGGGCGCTCGCGCGGTCGGCCAGGACCAGGGCCGGGCGCAGGCGGCCGAGCAGCGTCTCCAGGCGGCCGGCCGGGTCGCGGGGGGACAGCGGGCAGTACACCGCTCCCGTGCGCAGGCAGGCCAGCAGGGTCACCACGGTGTCCACGCCGCGCGGCAGGACCGCCGCGACGGGCGCTCCCGCCGTCACGCCCGCCGCGCGCAGCCGCCCGGCCAGCTCCTCCACCAGCCCGTCGAGTTCGCCGTAGGTGATCTTCCGGGCGCCGCTGACGAGTGCCACGAGGGCCGGGTCGGCCTGCGCGACCGGGTCCAGGACCTCGTCGGGCCGCACCTCCGGTGCCACGGGGCCCGGCGCGGGCGTCACCTCGGCGGCGAGGGCCGCCAGCGGTGTGGCGGGGGCCGCCAGATACGCCCGGACGAGAGCGAGGAAGCGCTCCGAGAGCAGCCGCGCCGTGTCCTCGTCGAAGAGGTCCCGGTCGTAGTCCCAGACCAGCGTCATGCCGGCCGGGCCCTGGCGCGGCCCGACCGTGCGACGGTCGTCGGGCAGCAGCACCAGGTCGAGGTCGAAGCGGGTCGTGCCGGTGTTGAACCCCTCGAACAGCGACACCTCCAGGCCCGGTACGTCGATCTCGGGCAGCGCCGCGTCGTGGGCGCTGAACATCACGCTGAACAGCGGGTTGTCCGCACCGCCGGTGTGCAGGCCCAGCGCGTGCGTCAGCACCTGCACCGGCACGTCCTGGTGCGGCAGGGCGCGGATGAGCCCGTCGGTGACGTCGTCCACGCCCTCGTCGGCACCGGCCGCCGGGTCCAGGCGCAGACGCAGCGGGATGGTGTTGACGAACATGCCCGTGGCCGTCTCGAAGCCCTCGGGGCGGTTGCCGACGGCCGTGCCGACGACCAGGTCCGCGCGGCCGCTGTGGCGGCGCAGCAGTTCGGCGAAGAGGGTGAGGAGCGTGGAGAACGGCGTGTGGCCCTGGGCGCGGCTGTGGGCGCGCAGCCGTTCGGCCAGCTCCGCGTCGAGGGCCTGGCGCAGCTGGCCGCCGGCGTGCCGGCGCCGTGCCCCCGGCCGGGCGAGGCCGGGCAGGGGCATGTCGAAGGAGGCGTCGGCCAGTTCGCGCCGCCAGTGGGCCAGGCTCGCCTCGCGCCGCTCCTCGCGCCCGGGGCCGTGGGCCGCCGCGACGTGCTCCTCGTACGAGGGGGCGGGCGGCAGCGCGGCCGGCTCGCCCAGCACGCGCGCCCGGTAGACGCTGAAGACGTCGTGGAGCAGGATCGCGAACGAGTGCCCGTCGTGCACCAGGTGGTGTTCGACGTGGACGATCCGGTGGTGGTCCGCGCCGAGGCGGACCACGCACCAGCGCAGCAGCGGTGCCTCGTGGACGTCCAGCGGCGTCTCGGCCTCCTCGCGCAGCAGCCGCGCGAACGCGGCCTCCGGGTCGTCCTCGCCGCTGAGGTCGGCCGAACGCAGCCGGGGCGCGCAGCCCTGCCGCACCCGCTGGCCGGGCAGCGCGCCTGCGTTCTCGACGAGTTCGAGGCGCAGCCCCGGGTGCCGGTCGAGGGCGGCGGCCAGCCCGTCGAGCAGCGCGGCCTCGTCGAGCCTCCCGCGCAGGTCGATGGTGGCGGTGAAGTTGTAGGCGCGACTGCCGGGCAGCATCTGCTCGTGCAGCCAGACGATCTCCTGGGATGTGGAGAGTCCGAACATGGTCAACCTTTCCGGTCGGTAGGTCGGTGGCCGGCCGCCCGGGTGCCGGGGCGGCCGGGCCCGGTGACCCCGTTGCGTCGGTCGGACGGCGGGGCCGGGGCGGGGGCGCGGGGGCCGAGGGTGGCTCAGCTCGCCGGCGCGGCGCTCAGGGTGTCCAGCAGGGTCTCGAAGGCGTCCCGGGCGAGGCCGTCGGGCACGGCCGCCCGGTCCCACGCCATGCGGACGAGCACGTCGGTGCCGTAGGAGACGGAGACGGCGAACGGCGCCGGCAGGGGCCGGTCGTCGAGGTGCGTCTCGCGTCCGGTGGCGTCACCCAGCCGCAGCGGCGGTCGGCGGCCGAGGTCCTCGAAGGTGAGCAGCCCGTCGAGCCGCCCGGACCACGGCACGCCGGCGCCGCGGGCCGCGTGGACCACCGAGTCGAACGGCGCGTCGGCGTGGTCGAGGTCGTCCCACCAGGCGACGGCCCGTTCGCCGGGGCCCACGTCGTCGGCCGGGTGGACGACGGTGTTGAGGAAGCACCCGAGCACCGGCGCCGCCGCGGCGGGTCTGCCGCCCCACGGGTACCCCAGGGCGGCGACGCGGTCCGGGCCGTGGAGCGTGCGGGCCGCGCGAGCGCAGGCGTGCAGCACGGCCGGGAAGGCCGCGGCCCGGCCGCCGGCCACGCCGAGCGGCAGCCGGCGCCGGGCGGTGCCCGTGCCCGCGGAGGTGCCCTCGTGCGGGACCGGTCCGGGCGGCCGGAGCCCGGCGAGCCGCCGCGTCCAGTGCGCGAGGGCGCGGGGGCCGGAGCCCCCGTCCTCGGCGTCGAGCTGAAGGAGGACGGCGTCGCGGTAGCTGGCCAGCCCCGCCTCCGCCCGGTCGGCCGGCACGTCGTGCGGGCCCAGGCGGTCGCGGTAGGCGTCGCCGAGATCCGCGAGGACCCGGCCGAGCGACTGCTCGTCGCAGGCCACGTGGTCGAGGACCACCGCGAGGATCTCCTCCCCGTCCCCGTCGCCGGCGAGGAACAGCCTCAGGGGCGGCCCCTCGGCCGGCCACCGGGCCAGTGCCCGCAGCAGGGCTCCTTCGGCCCGCTCCCCGGGGCGCGGCCGCACGCGACCGACGTGTGCCTCGGGCTCCGTCACGCGCTGGAGGGGAACGCCGCGCCGTACCAGCGGCCGGGTCCGCAGCGCCGGGTGGAGGGCGGCCAGGTGGAGGGCGGCCGCACGCAGCCGGTCCGGGTCGACGGCCCCGGCGGGGAACGTGAAGAACAGCGGGACCAGGGCCGGACGTCCGGCGGGGTCCAGGCGGCGTGCCAGGAGGAACCGCCGCTGGGCCCCGGTGACGGGCAGCAGCGCGCCGGAGCCGCCCGGGCCTTCGGCCTCCGCGGCCCCCCGGGTTCCCCCGGTGACGCGCCGGTAGCCGGCGAGGTAGGACGAAGTGATGCTGCTGGACTGCACGATGACCTCCGCGCGCCGCGGGGCGCGATGGCTCGGAAGAGGACGAGGACGCCAGGGGGGGGGTGACGGGCACGGGCACGACGAGGCGACGGCACGTTCCTGCGGCGGGGAAGGGGAGCGCGGAGGGGGCGCCCTAGGGGGTCACGGTGCCGGCCGGGGCCGGGAGGTCGCGCATCCGCCGCAGCGGGGAGAGCAGCAGGGGCACCGGCACCAGCAGGATTCCGGCCGCGCACAGCCAGACGGCGTCTCGCGGGCCCGCCGTGCCGGCCACCGCCCCGCCCACCACGGCGCCCAGCGGCATGGTGCCCCACACCAGGAAGCGCAAGGTGGCGTTCATCCGCCCGAGCAGCTCCGGTGGGCAGAGCATCTGCCGGAAGCTGACCTGGGCGACGTTGTAGACGACGCCTCCGAAGAAGACCGCGGCAGTGGCGAGTGCGAACCACGCGGCGGCGGCCCCCCGGCCGGCCAACGGCCACAGAAGGGCGAACGGACCGGTCACGACGGTCGACAGCCAGATGACTCTGGCCTGCCCGACCGCACGGGAGAGCACGCCGGCGCACAGCGCGCCGGCCAGTCCGCCGACGGCCGCGGCGGACATCATCAGGCCGATCACGCCGGGCGGCAGGCCGAGCACACGGACCAGGAACACCGTCTGGACGGCCATGAGCATGGCGGTGAAGAAGTTCGACACCGCCGTCGCGCAGGCGATCACGCGCAGGACCGGGTGGCGGAGGACGAACGCGAGCCCTTCACCGACCTGCGCGCGCAGGGAGACCCCCACGACGGGCTCGGGCCGCTCCTCGTGGGCGCGGATGCCGCGGAGGAAGAAGGCCGACAGCAGGTAGCCGACGGCGTCGGCCATCAGCGCGAAGGGCGCCCCGAGGGCCTGCACCAGGGCGCCGCCCAGTCCCGGACCGGCCACTTGCGCGGACGAACGCGCGGTCTCCAGGGCGCCGTTGCCCGCGACCAGTTGCTCGCGCGGCAGGAGGACCGGCAGGTAACTCTGGTGCGCGATGTCGAAGAAGACCGTGGCCAGACCGGTGACCAGGGCCACCGCGTAGAGCTGAGTCATCGTCAGCACTTCGGCCCAGGCGGCGAGCGGCAGGCTCGCCATCGCCACCGCCCGGACGACGTCGGCCCGGACGAGCACGGGCAGTCGCCGCATCCGGTCCACCCACGCCCCGGCGGGCAGCCCCACGATCAGGAACGCCCCCGTCTCGGCCGCGGTCAGCATGCCGGCCTGCAAGGGGGACGCCTCTAGTTCGACGACGGCGACCAACGGCAGGGCCACCAGGGTCACTTGCGCGCCGATCTGGCTCACCGAGGCCCCGGCCAGCAGCAGTCGGAAGTCGTGGTTCCGTAAGGGGCCGGCACCGTCGCTGGCCTTCACTGACAACATTTGACAGACATTTGGGGATGACACCCCGCCCAGTCAAAAATGACGGACATTTTCGGTCAACTGCGTTCGCAATGCGAACAAGCGTTGTCGCCCAGCGGGCGAACCCCGGGGATCTGGTAACTGAACGCCAAGCAGCGACTACCTGGTGTACAGCACTCCCGGCGGGCTCGGAGCCGGGGCGCGGGGTGCGGAGTTCGAATGTCCGATACTCGGCGTTTCGTGGGACCTGCGGGGCGGTACTTCGCGGGACCGTCGGCGGCGAGCCGGTCGCTCCGGGCGCGGCGGGCTGCGCGACCCGGCTCCGGCGCTCCGGCGGCGGGTCTGGAGCCGGCCGCGGGCCGGCCTTCGTTGCGACACAAGGGTGATTAACCCCCCTCGTATTTGATTAGTCGTCTATATACCTGCACAGTTCGGGTAAGCGGAGCCTCATTTGGACCGCTGGCATCCCAGCCGCGAAGGTTAGGGGAGTGATCGTGATGGGCGGACAGAAGAAGAGCATGGAAAGGCGGCGGCGGAGGATTCCCCGTCGGCATCCTCTCGCCGATCAGCTGAACGACGCATTGACCATCGTGGTCGTGATCATTGTGGTCGCCGTCTGCTCGCCGGCCCTCAGTCCGGAAGCACTCGGGCTGATCGGAGTCGTGGCGACCGCGCTCGGCTCCCGGGCCCGGCTGAGAACCGGGCGGTAGCGGGCGGAAAGGGCCGCCGCGTCAGCCGGAGCGGCGGCCCCCGATCCCGTCTCCACACCGTATGCGCACGCTCGCGGAGCGTGCGGCGAAAGAGCCCGCGGTGTGAGCCCCCTCATGAGACCCGGGTCACTTACGGCTTTCTCTAGTGATGCCGCATTCGCGGTTGCCCGGTGAATAGGGCTTTCCCTCCACGGCTCTCCCGCGCGGAACGGCGTGGGGTAGTAGGTCACCTCGTTGCGCGGCTCTTTCGCCGCCGCTAACAATTGCGGGGTCGCACGGCGCCGTCGACAGAGAAACGGCGCTTTTTTCGCGCCGTTACGGGCCACTGCGACTTCGCGATGGGAAGAGGTTCAGCTCAGTTATGCGTTCCACTCACT